>JBIKID010000066.1:0-8500 GCA_044361815.1 Ilumatobacteraceae bacterium
TGTGCGTTTTCGATTTAAGCACCTGTTTGTCGACGAAGCCCAAGACATGAACCCATTGCAATATGCGCTGTTCGAAGAAATTCGTGGTGGCCGCCCAGATGTATTTGTCGTTGGCGACCCACTGCAGGCCATCTATGGATGGAACGGTGCTGATCGTATGTTGTTCGACACTCTCCCCGATGTGCTCGGGCACACGACGGTGCTCAGTCTTCCAAACAACTACCGCTGCTCGCCCCACATCGTGCATGCTGCTCGCCACATTGCTTTACAAACTGGCGAAGCATTCGAGATCGAAGCAGTACGCGAGGATGGTCCTCACATTCGTATCGCTGGTTTCGACGACGAGCAGGACGAAGCTGATGGAATTGCATCACTGCTGTGGCAATATGCGCCTACAGCCGGCGCGCATCCATGGCAATCGTGCGCAGTTCTTGTGCGCACCAACACTCAACTCGTTGCTATTTCCAAAGCGCTCACTCGCGCCGGAATTCCTATTGGATCAACTCGCCAACCGCCAGAGATCACTGCCGCGATTGCGCTTGCAGCACAATCAACAAGCCGACATGGCCTCACAACATGGTCTGCTGACATCCTTCACGAGTCAATTGATGAAGCCGAACGCACCGTTGCCGAAATGGTGCGCCAGTTCGTGCAACAAGACACAATCGGCACTGTAGACGGGCGTGCGTTCAGCGCATGGGTTGCGGCAAATGCAACCGTTTCCCACCCCAAGGCGGGGGTCGATCTACTTTCTTTTCACGGAGCCAAGGGTCGCGAGTGGGACTGCGTTGTTGTCGCCGGCGCAGAGATTGGTCTCTTGCCCCACGGCTCCGCAACTTCTACTGATCAAAAACGTGAAGAAGTGCGACTCGCTTATGTTGCGATCACACGCGCTGCCCACCAACTATTTGTCACGTACGCCCGCAGGCGAAACACCCGCAATGCCGGCATAAGTCCTCTCTTGCAAGATATGCCGACATCGATCGACATGCCAGTTGCTGCCATGCCAACCTTCTCGCACCTGGCTCGTCGTGCGTCCAATGACCCAGATTTGTTAGACGACCTGACTACCTGGCGCCGACACCTTGCGCGATCATTGTTTCAACAACCAACTGGTATCTGTAGCGATGAAGAGCTCAAGAGACTTGCAGGCGCACAACCTGTGGGCCGCGAGATGACTATTGACGACTTGGCCGCCGTGATGGGAAAAAGCATGGCGCAACGAATCGCACCGGCGGTGCTACCTCTTTTTGAGCGTCACGCATCTCGCAGCTGAGTCAGACGCTCAAAAATCTCTGGGCGCATTGACACAAAGATTCCCGTTGCCTCTGCACACAGTGTCTCACCGTGAAACAACGAACCAGCAGTGATGATCTTGCGCTTATCAGTAGATGCAACATATGCGCGAAACTCGAGTGGCTTATGCAGCGGAGTCGGTGCGCGGTAATCGATTGTCAGGTTGACAGTCATGCCTGGATTGCCCGTGGTCGACTGAGCGACACCACACACTTCGTCAAAATATGCGGCAATCACTCCACCGTGCACACACCCTGGTGGCCCTTCATACGCAGAACCAAACGTGACACTGCCAACAACATTGACACGACCATTTTCATCGGTTGAAGTTGCGATCGTCATTGGCATCGCAATCGGGTTTATCGCACCAATAATTGGGCTGCGATCAAGAAAACTTGCACCTACTACCGAGACAATCTCTTCAATTTCATTGCGAATAACCTGCGCTCGTTCGGCGCGAATCTTTTCATCAGCCGTCATTGGTGTTTGACGGACATGGAAACCTGCAAAGTTGTTTGGTTGACTCGGGGTGTTGCTTGACATGACGACTGATCTACAACTCCATCACAACAGGTGCATGATCACTTGGCTTTTCACCTTTGCGAGCATTGCGGTCGACCACAGTCATTTTGGTGCGCTTGGCAACCGATTCGCTGACAAGCAACAAATCGATCCGCATCCCATGATTTTTGTGAAACCCACCGTCGCGATAATCCCACCATGAAAACAACTTTGGTTCAGGGTGTTGGTCTCGATAAATGTCAGTTAATCCCCACGCACAGAGATCGCTCAAGACTTCACGTTCTGGCGCACTCACATGCGTCGAACCAACCAGAGCCTCTGGATCCCACACATCTATGTCGTCGGGAGCAATATTGAAGTCCCCTGTCACGATCACATCGCCCGCCGGTTTGGCAATACTGACCACGTGTTGTTTCAGTTGCTTCATCCAGCGCAGCTTGTACTGATAGTGATCGTGCTCAAGTTCTCGACCATTTGGCACATAAACACACACCACGGTGATACCGCCACATTCGGCGCTAATGATTCGTGCTTCGCCGTCTGGCTCGCCAACCGCAAAGTTGTTGATCACATTGTCGAGACCAACTTTTGACAAAATTGCCACACCGTTCCATTGACCTTGACCAAAATGTGCCGACTCGTAACCCATTTCTTGAAACACAAGCGATGGGAAAACCTCATCCTTCATCTTGGTTTCCTGGATGCACAAAACATCCGGTTTGTTTTCCTCTATCCATTGCTGCACACGAGGCAGCCTGGCTTTTAACGAATTGACATTCCACGTAGCGATCAGCACCGCAACAAACTACTACGCGACACTTATTTTTTCTTGGCGGGAGTCTTGCGTGTTTGCGCTGGAGTGGGCCGTGCTTGCACGGCAGCGGGGCGTTTCTTCGACTTCTTAACAGGGACAGCTTTTTTGACAGCGGTTACAGGGCCAACAATCCCTACGTCGATACTGCGCCGCGAAGCAGTAAAACTCGACACAACGAGTGAGACTTGCTGACCGATCTTGACAAAATCTCGCGCACTACGAGGTGCTGGGTTGGCCATCAAGCGCAGCGGCAAATAGCCAAGCACATCACCAATGCGAACATACACACCATGTGCCGAGTAGCTCTCGACCACACCCTTTACTTTGCTACCAATTTTGTATTTTTCGACGAATTCCAAAAATGGGGCGAGCTCATTGACCGCAGCAGTCGGTTTGGTGCGAGCACTCGTTGCTTGCGTGGCAGTAGATGTAGTTGCAGCGGATGCAGAAGAAGATGTCGTAGTAACTTTTGTTTTGGCAGCAAGTTTGATACTTGGAGGCGGTGTGCGCGGAATTGGCATTGGCCTGTTGGCTTCACGACTTGCTTTCTTGACAGTCTTTGCAGCCGAAGGACGCACAGGCAAGCGATCGATAAACACCCAACCAACAAGAGGGACTGGCTTGCCGCCCATCAATCGGCCGCCGTCAAACAACCATGGGTGATCTTGATGAAACTCTTGGTAACTGTCGTTGGAAACAACAGTTGCTCCAATTTTTTTGGCAATGGTGAGCACGAACCCGTCGCCACGCCCAACAGCTCCCGCCGGTGGTGAAACTAGTTCGTTGTTGTCGATTGCGTCATTAAATTCGGCAACCTCTCGCTTGTCGATGCGATGTCCAAAAGTGGCATCCACAACTACCGTCACCTTGGTGTCGGGGTATTCGTTCATAAACGACAGCACGGCTTCGTGCAACTGCTTGAGGCTGGGCGATGTGCGACCTTCGGTCGCCAAATTTGACCCGTCTACCACCACATGCTTTGGTCCGCGATTTGCCACTAGGTAAGTCAACCAGTGGACCGAGTGCGCCGCAGGGATGCCCCAGCCCGTACTATCTATGCGTGCTGAGAGCCGTATTTTTTGATTTTGGGGGCGTAATTCTGTCCAGCCCTTTTGATGCTTTCAACCACTATGAGCGGGATCACGGCCTGCCGCTCAATTTCATCCGCTCGGTCAACTCGGTCAACCACCACGAAAACGCATGGGCCAAACTCGAGCGAAGTGATATTTCCCCTGCCCAATTTGACGATGTTTTTGCACTCGAAAGCGAGGCGCTCGGCCACCGCATTCCTGGTGCCGAAATTCTTGCGCTGCTACACGGCGAGTTGCGACCCGACATGGTGCACGCACTTGATGTAATCAAAGCATCGGGACTGATACTCGCCTGTCTTACCAACAATGTGCTGACGCAACAGGTCGTAGCAACCGACCCTATTGAGCGCGCACGTCAGCAAGAGTTACAGGCAGTGATTGCACGGTTTGATGCCGTGATTGAGTCGAGCAAAGTTGGAGTCAGAAAACCAGAACCACGCTTTTATGAAATCGCGTGCGAAACGGTTGGCGTACAACCTGATGAATGCGTTTTCCTTGACGACTTAGGCATCAACCTCAAGCCTGCAGCACAAATGGGAATGATCACGATCAAGGTTGCAACGAGTGAGCAGGCGTTAAGCGAACTCGCTCAGATCATCAATCTCGATCTGTCAATGAAATAGAACTGCAACCAACAACTGCTACCAAGCAGCGAAAGTTTGTTCCATCAAGTCGGCAAGTTCTTGATCATGGATTGCTTTTGATCCAGTTGCAGGACTACCCGACTCAACTCGAGCAACGTGGCGCCAGTCGTAACCCTGGTTCTTGAGCGGCCACACCAAGTGATCGACAAATCTCCAAGCGCCCATGTTCTCTGGCTCTTCTTGCAACCACAACAACTCTTTAGCGTTGGGATACTGCTTCAGTATTTCATGTAAACCGTTGATTGGAAACGGATACAACTGCTCAATTCGAACGACGGCAACATTTGCCGCGCGCTTATCGCGCTCGGTCATCGCATCCCATGCCACTTTGCCCGTGCACAACACAACACGTGTCACTTTCGACTTATCGATACCGGACGGATCGTCCAGGATCTCTTCAAAACTGCCCGTGGTCAATTGATCAACCAATGATCGACTTTGCTTCATGCGCAATGGTTGCTTCGGTGTCATAACCACAAGCGGTTTGCGCACTTCTCGCACAACTTGTCGACGCAACATATGAAAGTACTGAGCCGCAGTGGTTGGGTAACACACCTGAATGTTGTCTTCCGCACATTGTTGCAAGAAGCGCTCGAGACGAGCCGACGAATGTTCTGGGCCTTGGCCTTCAAATCCGTGTGGAAGCAACATCACCAAGCTGTTCTGTTGACCCCACTTGTCTTCTGCAGCAACGATGTATTGGTCAATCACTACTTGAGCACCATTCACGAAGTCACCAAACTGCGCTTCCCACATCACGAGCGCATTGGTGTTGCCGTGTGCGTACCCATATTCAAAACCAAGTGCCGCATACTCGCTCAACAGCGAGTCGTACACCCAAAAGCGAGCCTTGGCATCTGGCAGCGTATTCAGTGGTACCCAACGTGTTTCATTGTTGTTGTCAACAAGCGTTGAGTGACGCTGACTAAATGTGCCGCGGCGAGAGTCTTCGCCCATTAAACGAACAGGAATACCTTGTACAACAAGTGAGCCAATTGCAAGTGCCTCACCGGTCGCCCAGTCAACATCCTGCTGTGTCTCATATTGTTTGGCGCGAAGTTCAAACTGTTTGACCAACTTTGGATGTGGAGCAAAGCCCTGCGGGTACTCGGTCAAGTGATGGAAAATTGAGTCCAACACCTTTCTCTCTACTCCAGTTGCGACATGTGGCAACACGCCGATTGGCTCTGGTGGACGCGGTACACGAATTGGCTCTGGTGCTGCTGCACGTGCTGCGTCTAACGCACTCTGCAACTTGGATTGATAGTCAGCAAGAGCTTGCTCGGCTTCGTCAAGCGTGATGTCGCCACGCTTAACAAGTGTTTCTACATACAACTTTCGCACGCTGCGACGTTCCGCAATTGCTTTGTACATCAATGGCTGGGTGTAGCTCGGATCGTCACCTTCGTTGTGACCATGGCGGCGGTAACACACCAAATCGATAACGACATCTTTGTGGAACTTCTGACGATATTCGAAAGCAAGTTTTGCAACTCGCACGCACGCTTCTGGATCGTCGCCATTGACATGGAAAATTGGGGCTTGAACTGTCTTGGCCACATCGCTCGGGTACTGCGACGAACGTGCGTATTGCGGCGAAGTAGTAAAGCCGATTTGGTTGTTGACGATGAGATGCACTGTTCCACCAACTCGGTAACCACTGGTGTCACTCATTGCTAAGCATTCGGCAACAACGCCCTGACCCGCAAATGCTGCATCTCCGTGAATCAACAACGGCAGCACGCTGTACGCAAGTGGTGGATCGATCCGATCTTGAGCAGCACGCACCATTCCAAGCACGATCGAGTCGACCGTTTCGAGGTGGCTTGGGTTTGCAGACAACTCAAGCGGAAGAGTCGCACCCGACGGGGCTACAAAAGTGCCGGTTGCACCGAGGTGATATTTGACGTCTCCAGAACCTTGGACCGACGAAGGATCGATGTAATCCTCGAACTCATCAAACAACTCTTGATAATTCTTACCAATTACGTTGGTTAACACATTGAGACGGCCGCGATGCATCATGCCGAGCACCGCTCCATCGAGTTTCGCATCAGCAGCGCCAGACAAGATTGCGTCGAGAATTGGAATTGCAGATTCTGCACCTTCCAGACCGAACCGCTTGGCACCCACGTACTTAGTAGCCAAAAATCGTTCGAGTGATTCCGCTGCGTTTAAGCGCTCAAGAACTCTGCGCTTATCGACCTTGGTATGACCGCGAATTTCGCCTTCCATTCGTTCCTGAATCCACCGCTGCTCTTCAGTGTTCTGAATATGCATGTACTCAACGCCAATTGTGCGGCAATATGCATCCCGCAATACACCTAACAAATCGCCAAGCGTCGACTTGCGCACGCCACCAACACCACCTGTTAAAAATTCGCGATCCAAATCCCAAATTGTTAGGCCATACGTTGCGGGATCTAGCTCGCGTGGCATCACTGGCTCTTGCCAACGAAGCGGATCGAGATCGGCAATCAGGTGACCGCGTACGCGATGCACACGAATAAGAGTTGCAACTTGCATTTGCTTGTCGAGCATCGCATCTTCACTGTCAATGAGGTGTGAATCTTGATGCCACGCAACAGATTGATACGGCACGCCGAGGCTGCGGAAAACATCAGCGTAGAAATCATGTTCACCAATAAGCAGTTCATGTAAATACTTGAGGAACATGCCGCTCTCGGCACCCTGAATGATGCGATGGTCATACGTGCTCGTGATGGTGACAACTTTTGAAACACCAAGTCGCACGATGGTGCGTTCATCGGAACCCTGAAACTCGGCTGGATAATCGATTGAACCAACGCCGACGATGACGCCCTGCCCGGGCATCAGTCGTGGCACCGATTGCACTGTGCCAATTGTTCCTGGGTTAGTAAGACTGACGTTCGCCCCTGCATAATCATCAGCGGTCAATTTGTTTGCGCGAACTTTACGAATGATGTCGTCGTAGGCAAACAAGAATCCAGCGAAGTCGAGCGTGTCAGCATGCTTCAGCACCGGCACCACCAACGAACGCTGGCCATTGCCTTTGTCAACGTCAACCGCAAGACCAATATTGACGTGTGAGCGCTTTTGTAATTGTGCTTTACCGTCCGCATCGACGGCGAATGAGTTCTTCATGTTGGGCACAGAGTCAGCAATTGCTCTAACGACTGCGTAACCGATGAGATGTGTGAAACTGACTTTGCCCTGACCAGTGCGTCCGCGATAGTTGTTGATGACTTTGCGATTTACCTCGAGCAACTTGGCAGGAACATTACGAAAACTTGTTGCAGTTGGTACCGACAAACTGCGTTCCATATTGGTTGCAATTGCTGCAGGTACACCACGCAAGGGTTCGGGTGCAGGGTCAGCCAGAATCTCGGTAGGTGCAATAGTGCGCGGTGCAGGTGGCTCTACCCCAGGCGATGTCGCAACTGGTTTAACAGGCTGAGCGATTCGACCATCTACATCTTCGGGAGGCAACAGAAGAGGTCGCAAAATTTCGGCTGTGTTGTCGACACGTGGGGAACCAGCTGGACGAAAATCACTGAAGAACTCTTGCCAGGTCGCGCCCACAGATGCTGGGTCATTGCGATACTGCTCATACATCTCTTCGACGAGCCAAGAGTTGGCGCCAAATTCCTCGGGTTGAGGGCGGTCAAGCATCGCCTTTATTCTACTCTGAACCACTTGTGCGATACGGCGTGAATCAGTGTGACCAACTACATCCCGCCGGCGGGATCAAGCCCATCAATACCCCACATCTAGACCGTTATTATGTTTTGATGATTCGATTCGCTAAATGTTCATTCGCACTCATGTCCCTTGTCGTGCTCGGTGCCTGCTCAGGTTCGTCATCGTCCCCTGCCGCAACCGTCCCTGCCGACACCGACCTCGAAGTGCACGCCGTTGCTGGCCTCAAGTTTGACAAAACAAGTTACGAAGTCGCCGCTGGAGAAAATTTTGTTGCGTATGTCAACGAAGACACCATCCGCCACAACCTGATAGTTGCGCAAGGAGATACCAAATTAAGTGGCTTTGAACTCAAGGTCAACAAAAATGGCGACATCGACACGGGGTCAATAACCCTTGCGGGTGGGAGTTACGTGTTGCTCTGCACCGTACCCGGCCACCAAAGTATGAAA
>JBIKID010000097.1:0-5431 GCA_044361815.1 Ilumatobacteraceae bacterium
GCCGATCTCACTGTTAAGTGAGACCGGCTTTCGTGAGTGCTTACTTCTAAAACGTTTACTTACCGAGCAAGACCTCGGAAAGAATCCACAACACCAACCACAACACACCTGATGTGATCAGTGCATTTTTGTGGCTCTCATACATCCACAACATCTTGTTGCCGGCCTTGATGCCGCCGAAGATGCCGATTGCATTGAGTTCGAGCAGTGCAGTAATCACAATTGAGATGATGAAAAACAACCGTGCGTTGCTGCTTGTTGCATCGCCAAATGCGCCGCTGTAAAAGTGGGCAGATCCAACCATGAAGAACAACATCGACACTGAGAAGATCATGTTTTGACGTGATGCCAAGAGTGCCTTACGTCCGGCAGTTGGGGCATCAGCATTCGCTTCGCCACCACCCAACACGTTGACAACGTTTGCAAGCACAACCTTTTGGTTTTTCCAGATAATCATCCAGACGTTTGCAGCCATCAAGATGCCGAGCACCATGCCAACTGAAATTGCGACGTCATGGCCATTGCCCGAAGCCGAACCATTCATGAAGTTGTTCCAATAGTCCTTTTGACCAGTGATCAAGAGACCAGTTGCAAGAGTTGCTATTGCAGCCCAACGAAACCACCACAACGCGCGACGTGCAATCTTGTCGATGGTGATATTGCGTGCTTTGCCTTCATCGCCATAAGCGGCCAAACCTGGTACCTGCACCAAGTTGAAGTAGTACAGCAAACCGATCCAGGCGATGCCGACGAGAACGTGCAGCCAACGAAAGGTAAATGTGTAGAGGTAGTCCTGCGATAGAAGTTCCATATTCAATAATCCCCTTTAAGGTGTGTCTGTAAACGGAAAAAACTCTCCTCCGCTTGTTTTCCAAACTAGCACTGCCCCACAGTCCAGTGTTGCCACTAGTTTGTAGGCGTCATGGCTGCTGAATTTATTTACACCTGTTACAAACTGGCTCGGTTCTATCCCCCAGATCGCACCGTCCTCGAGGACATCTCACTGTCTTTTTACCCTGGCGCAAAGATTGGCGTCATCGGATCTAACGGCAGCGGTAAATCGAGCCTGCTGCGCATCATGGCTGGCACCGACGACGGATACACCGGTGAAGCACGACTGACTCCTGGATTCAGTGTTGGAATTTTGGAACAAGAACCAAAACTCGATCCAACCAAAGATGTACTTGGCAATGTGATGGACGGTGTTGCTCCAATTCGTGACTTGCTCGCACGCTACGAAGAAGTCACTGCAATGTGGGGCGAGCCAGATGCCGACTTTGACAAAGTTGGTGCATTGCAAGCAGACCTTGAAGCAAAAATTCAAGCGGCCGATGCATGGGCTCTTGAGCGCAACGTCGAAATCGCGATGGATGCATTGCGTTGCCCAGCGAATGATGCCGATGTAACCAAACTTTCTGGTGGAGAACGACGCCGAGTCGCACTTTGCCGTTTGTTGCTCAGCCGTCCCGACTTGTTGCTCTTGGATGAACCAACCAACCACTTGGACGCTGAAAGCGTTGATTGGCTCGAGCGCTTCTTGCAGGAATATCCAGGCACGGTCGTGGCCATTACCCACGACCGCTACTTCCTCGACAACGTGGCCAAGTGGATTTTGGAGTTGGACCGCGGGCGCGGCATTCCATTCTCCGGCAACTACACCAGTTGGCTTGAGCAGAAACAAGAGCGTCTCGGCCGCGAAGAAAAATCAAATGATGCACGCAAGCGCACGTTGCAACGCGAACTCGAGTGGGTTCGCATGGCGCCAAAAGCTCGCCAGTCAAAAGGTAAAGCTCGACTCGCTGCGTACGACAAGTTGCACGCCGAAGCACAAGCAGCCGACAACGGCCCAGACAAACTCGAGATCGCAATTCCTGCTGGTCCACGCTTGGGTGGCACAGTCATCGAAGTCAAAGACCTCAGCAAAGGTTTCGGCGATCGACTGTTGATTGAAAATCTTTCGTTCTCGCTTCCACCTGCTGGCATCGTTGGCATCATCGGACCAAACGGTGCAGGTAAGACAACCTTGTTCAACATGTTGAGCGGTCAAGAAGCACCCGACACAGGCACGATCACTATTGGCGACACTGTGCAGATGAGCTATGTCGATCAAAGTCGCGACACACTCAACGCAGATGCATCGGTGTATGAAGAAATCACCGACGGAGCCGAAACGCTCAAAGTTGGTGGACGCGAGATTCACGGTCGCGCATATGTTGCGAGCTTCAACTTCAAGGGCTCTGACCAACAAAAGCGAGTTGGTGACTTGTCTGGTGGCGAGCGCAATCGCGTGCACTTGGCAAAGATGCTCAAAAAAGCTGGCAACTTACTATTGCTCGACGAACCGACAAACGATCTCGATGTCGACACATTGCGTGCCCTCGAGATCGCACTCGAATCGTTCCCTGGTTGCGTTGTGGTGATTTCTCACGATCGCTGGTTTCTCGACCGAATTGCAACACACGTGTTGGCCTTCGAAGGCGACAGCCAAGTGCGTTGGTTTGAAGGTAACTTCACCGACTATGAGGCATGGCGCAAAAAAGAGTTGGGCGGCGCGGCAGATCAACCTCGGCGCATTAAGTACAAGCCACTTTCGCGATAACGCAATACGATATAAATAGTATGAGCACCTCACTGAAGCGAATCCGCATTTTGTGTGCGGCAATCTTCGTTGCAGGTATCGCCGGAATCATCGCAACAAGCATTGTTTCCAACAACAACGGCGGGATCATCGCTATTGGCCTTGTCACTTCCATTGCCGCTGTCGTGCTTCTCACGGCATCTACCATCGCAACCAACAAGCACATTGATGCTTTCGACGAAGTGGCAGCCGAACAGCTCGAGCGGCAAGTTGCGGCACTTGTTGCATCTGGCGCCAACGAAGATGCCGTACGTGAAGCAGTTCGCGCCGCCATTGATCTTGGGCGCAGCATTTCGTGAAGTTTGACGATCACGAACTTGCACATTATTTAGCAGAGGAAACGGGCAAACGCCTGCTTGCGGTGCGCGAACGTCTCTACAACGACGGCGCATCAACGTGGTTGGCAAAGGATGTCGGTGATGCAGCCGCACAACGTTTTTTGGATGAAGCTTTTGCCGAGCACCGTCCGGATGATGCAATTCTCTCCGAAGAAGCCGCTGACGATTCAAATCGATTAACTGCTGATCGGGTTTGGATCATTGATCCACTTGATGGCACGCAAGAATACTCAGAGTTCGATCGAGCAGATTGGGCCGTGCACATTGCTTTGTGGGAACGCAAAGATCCGAATGGTGCTCCATCCAATGAAGGCATGCTCACTGCAGGCGCAGTTGCCCTCCCCGCATTCGGCATGGTTCTCTCAACAGGTACGCCGCCGCCAACACCACCCCGACATGAAGGCAAGCCCCGACTTGTCATCTCTCGAAATCGTGCGACTGATGCCGCAATCATCGTGGCCCAAGCTCTTGACTGCGAAGTTGCACGTCTTGGTTCGGCCGGCGCAAAGGCAATGGCTGTTGTTTTAGGCGAAACAGATATTTATGTCCACGAAGGTGGCATGCATCAATGGGATTCGGCTGCACCAATGGTGGTTGCGCAGGCTGCCGGGCTTTTTACGAGTCGTATTGATGGAACCCCCCTTACTTACAACATGCGTGACACCTGGCTCCCCGATTTCATCGTGTGCCAACAACATTTGGCACATCAAGTCGTAGACGCGCTTCGCGCGGGCAGAATTGACAGGTGACTTTTACTCCCGACACCGACTGGGGCGCGTTTGACCAAAACCCGCCTTGGGTTTTGCAACTCGACAACATCAAATGGCAAAAATCTGCCGTTGCGCTGCGCGCAGCAGCTCAGCGCGAAGTGCCAGTGCTCACAAAACCAACAAAGATTCCACCAGTTGCCCGACTGATCACTGTTGTGTTTGTGCTCAGTAAGGCACTCATCCCCTGGTTCATTAATAAGAAGCGCAAGAAGTTTGAGACTCCTGAAGAATCACGTGCATTCATTTCATTTCGCATGCGTAAAGCAGTTGAGCGCCTTGGCTCCACTTACATCAAACTTGGTCAGATTATTTCAAGTGGTGAAGGATTATTCCCAGTCGAACTCGTCAACGAATTCAAGCTCTGTCGCGACCAAGTCCCACCATTTTCATTTGAAGATGCACAACGCGTAATTGAACAAGATCTCGGAGCCCGCCTCACCGATGTTTTCAGTAAATTTGAAACCACGCCACTTGCTGCTGCATCAATTGCTCAGGTTCACCTAGCAACGTTGATCACCGGCGAGGAAGTAGTTGTAAAAGTACAACGACCAACTGTTTCGGCACTCGTGCGTAAAGATTTGCGAGTCATGGCATGGCTTGCCCCCCACATGATTGGTCGCATCAAAATCAGCGCACTTGCCAACCCGCCCGCACTTGTAGAACTTTTCGCAGAAACCATTGTGGAAGAACTTGACTTTCGCATTGAAGCCGACAACATGCTCGATGTTGCCAAAATGCTGCATGAACTAGACCAAAAGGGTTACATCGTGCCGCGTCCACATCCGAGCCTCGTCGCTCAGCGTGTGCTCGTGATGCAACGTCTTGAAGGATTCAAGTTTGACGATGTGGTTGGCATGCAAGATGCAGGCATTGACACCGTCGCAGTGATTCGCACAGGCATGATTGCTTTCATGGAAGGCGCAATGATCCACGGCATCTTCCACGGTGACTTGCATGGTGGCAATTTGTTTGTCATGAAAGATGGTCGCACAGCGTTACTCGACTTTGGCATCGTTGGTCGCCTTACTGGCTCACGTCGCATGGCATTCTTGCGACTCATGCTCAATGCAACGACAAACAATGTTGTTGGACAAATTGAGGCTTTGCGCGACCTCGGAGCACTTCCATTCGACACTGACATCAAGGCTGTTATCAAAGATCTCAATCTCGATCAACCCGTAGTCGACCCAACCACGCTGTCTGGTGAAGAACTCGTCAACGAAGTACAACGCATCGTCAAGGCAATGATGGGATACGGCGCACGCATGCCAAAAGAACTCATGTTGTACGTCAAGAACATGGTGTTTCTCGATGGAGCAATTGCGCGCTTGGCACCCGACCTCGACATCATCCAAGAGGTCACTGCCATTTCGATGTTGTTTGCAGAGCGCCACGGTGAGCGCCTTGGCCGCGAACTCGGCATCGACCATCTAGCGGTGGAAATCAATTTGGACAGCCTCAAAGCAGGACTTGGAGTCGAGACCTCAGTTGACACATTGACATACCGAGATTTGCAAGCGCGTCGCAACTTGATCCAAAAGCGAATGCGCGAACACGTCGGCCGTTGATCTAGTTTCTACACGCATGAGATTGGTAGTCGCTCGCTGCAGCGTCGTGTACGAGGGTCGGCTCGACGCATCACTGCCCGAAGCCAACCGACTATTGATGCGCAAAGCAGATGGATG
>JBIKID010000042.1:0-13718 GCA_044361815.1 Ilumatobacteraceae bacterium
GTACTCTTGTTTCTAGGAGGTGATCGTCGCTTGATAACTCCCAACAATTCGAGCGATAAAACATAATGAAACGCAGAACACTTGACATGATCTTCAGTGCGGGCGGTATAGCAGTAGCTATCTTGCTGGTGCTTCTCGGCTTTGTCTTTAAGACCAACGCCGATTTCGCAGACTCATACGTCCATGACCAACTTGCAGAGCAGAAAATCAGTTTCACTGCTGCCGAGTTTCTCTCTGACGAAGAAAAGGCATCGAGTTGCCTTATTGAAAACGCAGGAACACCACTTGACTCCGGCAAAAAGGCCGAGTGCTACGCCAATGACTACATCGGCATGCACCTCAAGGGCATTGGCGGCGGCGAAACATACGCAACAATTGGTGCCATCCAGACCAAGGCAAAGACCGCGCTTGCTGATGCAACTGCTGCCAATGCAAGCAATGTGGTTGAACTGAAAGCCGAACTCGACAAAATCACTGGACAACGCGAATCAATGTTTAAAGGTGAGACCCTTCGTGGTCTCTTGCTCACCTCATATGGTTTCAGTATTTTCGGCGAAAAAGCCGCACTTGCTGGCATGTTGAGCTTCCTTGGAGCGCTCGTGATGTTGCTTGCCAGCATTGCTGGTTTCATTCACGCATTTTCAACTCCAAAAGACAAAATTGCACTCGCATTGAAGTAATCAAGTAAACGAATAAACAAATGAAGTTCATACGAATGATGAGTTTCGCGTCCGCAGTAGCCCTCGCTACTGCGGGCTGCGGAACCGATCAGCAAACTCTCGTCGGTTTAGTTCGCGACAATCCGCTCAATGTGGCGGTCGTGAATCTCCCAGAAGAATTCTGGGGTCGCACAACAACACCATTCACCATGCGAGCAAAACCTGGTGAGCTGTTGGTGGTCTACTTCGGATACACCATGTGCCCCGACCTCTGCCCCACTACGTTGGCCGATCTTCGATCTGCACTCAAGCGCATTGGTCCGTCCTCCGACATTGTTGATCTCGCATTCGTAACAGTTGACCCACTGCGCGACACTGTTGATCGACTTTCTCCATACCTCAGTTCGTATGTCGACAGATTTCATGTCCTTCGAACGACCGACATGGTTGAACTCAAAAACGCAGAAGAAGCATTTCTTGCCAATTCATCAGTCACCACCAACGCTGCAGGAGTGATTGAGGTGACCCACACGGCCCTTGCATACATCGTTGACGACATGGGCACCGTTATTGACGAACTTCCGTTTGGCGTTGGTGCCGATGGATTCACCAACGATCTTCAAATTCTCATCAACAACATCAACTAAGGAGAAAACAATGAGAAAAGCAACATTCACCGTCGCCGCAATTGCAGCGCTCACATTGATTGCCACTTCATGTGGCAGTTCAACCAGCTCGACAGACACCGTGGCGCCAGATACCACTGTGGCTGCAACCGAGACGACATTCACCGTTGACGGAGCTTGGGCTCGCACAAGCCCAATGGAGTCAACGGTTGGAGTGGTGTATATGAACGTCACGCCAAGCGCCGATGACGCGCTAGTCGGCGCATCTGTCGACACGGCAATCGCCAAAATGACACAGGTGCACGAGACCACAACAGCAGCGGATGGCTCAATGGGTATGCAAGAGATTGCGTCAATCCCGATGACGGCAGGAACACCCCTTGCACTTGTCTCGGGTGGCTTCCACATCATGCTCATGGAGCTCGCCAAGCCTCTCGAAACCGGCACATCAGTTGCTGTCACCCTGACATTTGAGTCTGGTGCAACAACCATTGTTGATGTTCCAGTTTTGACCGAAGCTCCGTAATTATTCAGCACAACATGAAACCACGAACACGCCGAACGATCATCGCGTTTGGCGTGTTCGTGGTCATGATCTCGGGGATTGCTGCTTCGTGCAGCAACACCGAAACCTCTTCGGTCGCTACTACAGGCACAGTCCTGCGCGTTGTTGTACCTGCCGGCACCTTTGATGCCGTTGCACGCGGCGAATTCGTTGACTTATTACCCGAGATTGTCCAAGTCAAAGTTGGCGACGAATTTGTGGTTGTCAACAACGACACATTTACGCACGTCATTGGCCCATTCTCTGTGCGCCCTGGCGAAACTTTGAGCCACTACTGGTCACAAGTTACAACCATCGAAGGCGACTGCACGATTCTGCTCAATGACCGCGTGCTGATCATTGTCACCTCATGAAGCGTCTGTTTGTCTGCGCTCTCGTTTTATTGACCATGACAAGTTGTGCTCGTCAATCAGTTGAGTCCGAAGCACGATGGCCTTCAGTCAGTGTTGTCAACTCAAGCGGCACCGAAATAAACAGCAGCGATTTACTTACCGGCAACACCCTTGTTGTCGGTTTGTGGTCCACATGGTGTGTGCCATGCAGACGCGAATTACCCCAGTTGCAAGAATTTGCTGCCAAACATCAGAATGTCTCCGTCGTGGCGGTAAATCTGGGAGACAAACTCGATTCAGTGGCTGCGTACGCAAAAGAAATTGGCCTCACAATGCCTGTGGTTATCGACACCGAAGGACGCATTTCATCTGCACTCGGCGTGACATCAGTGCCTTCCACTCTCGTTATTGACTCAAGCGGCAAGGTGATCGCTACTCACGTGGGAGAAATCACTGCAGATGAACTGGCTGTACTTGTCGGAACGTGAGATTGATTCTCGGACCGACTGGTGTTTTCGTTTTCGCAATCTGATGCACCCAGCAGTGCTGCGAGAGACCGGACATCACCAAGAGTGATCCGTCTTCAAGGTCTGCACGAACCATCTCTTTCATCTCTTTGTGCCGCAAATCAAAGCGACGCGTTGCGCCGAGACTTACCGACGCAATTGTTGGCTCCTTACCGTTAACTGCTTCGTTGTCTGAGTGCCAACTCACACTGTCTTGCCCATCTCGATACAAGTTGACAAGAACTGAATTGAATTGTGCGCCGATGTGCGTGGTGCACAAAGCCCCGATCTTTGTGAGCAGTGGCGTCATCGGATGAGCCTCCCGCACGATCCCCGAGTACTGGTATGAAATTCCAGTGTCGGTAAACCATGTGGAAAGCCCAGCCTGGGCATGCTTTTTGCCGAACATGACCATCTCTGGCTGTTCCCACGGCGTTGCGGTTTTCAATTCAACAAATGCCTCCCGTGCAAAGTCGGCATTAAAAAATCGTGGATACAGCACGGCACTTCCATCAAACGGAAGCAGTTCTTGTGCATCAGAAAACAAACTTGGGGTACTCACGGTTGTTCATAATTCTTGCACGACTGGTACCGTTTGCGCATGGCAAATTGGCGAGAACTCAGCGCAAGAGGATCACTCGCTTCGCACCGACTTGTCGGTTGGATCTATTGGGATCCAGATGCAATTGCGCGATTCACCGCACTTGGCGTGCCAAATGGCTTGGGCTACTACATCACCACACGCTCTGCCCCACTCGCTTCAGTTGGCAACAATGCCGTCACCGCGGCGTTCTACTCAATTCGCAAAGAGTTCATTGACGTATGTCTTGATGTTGCTCGCCAGCACACCACGTTTGAAGACGCATACCGAGTGCGCAATGAGGCCGTAGCTCGAGGATTGCGCGAATATGCTCCAGAAATAATTGACCCATTAGGCAAGTTGGCATTGCCGCTGTGGGATGCTGCCGACTCACTGCCCCTCGGTGGTCGTGTTCTGTATGCGGCGCATCGCGCATGGCCCCGCTGTGAAGAAGACCCTGCACTGTCGGCATGGCTTGCCATCAACTGCATTCGCGAGTGGCGCGGCGACACACACTTTGCGGTACTTGCAAGTCACGATGTGAGTGGCGTGCAGGCAGGGTTGTTGCACGACGCGTTTCTTGGTTATCCAGGCGACTGGATTCCGCGCAGTCGTGGCGCCGATGATGCCCAACTTGAAGAAGCTTGGGCCGCACTCGACGCCCGTGGCTTTGTGAGCAACGGATGCATCAATGATGCAGGACTCGCGTTTAGAGAACAGATCGAAGACACCACAAATGAATTGTGCGAAAAAGCGTGGCGCCACCTCGGCGAGCAAAACAGTCTCGACTTTGTTCAACTGATCGAACCAATCGGCCAACGATTTCTGGCTCGCATCGATGCAACCGCTGGTGAAAACTGGATGCCTGCCGCTCGCGACTCTCGAAGAACATAGAATCATCAAATGATCAAACAATTTTCTAGTGATACCGCACTGCTCCTCGTTGATGTTCAAAAGGGTGTCGACGTGCTCGAGCACTGGGGTGGGCCAACCGGACGACGCAACAACCCTGACGCAGAGTCGTACATGTTGCGTTTGCTTGCCGCGTTTCGTCAACATGATCTCACCGTTGCGTACACACGACATGACTCTCGCGAAGCAGTCTCCCCACTCAAGTTTTCCTTACCTACCGGAGCACAAAAAGAAGGCTTTGAAGTACAGCCGAACGACATTGTTGTTGAAAAAGATGTCAACAGTGGTTTTGTCGGCACCGATCTCGAGATTCAGTTGCGCCGCAAAGGCATCAAACGACTCGTAATTGTTGGTTTCTTTACCAATATGTGCGTCGAGACAACCACACGCATGGCCGGCAATCTTGGTTTTGACACTTATCTTGTTCCCGACTGTTGCGCTACGACCAATCGCATTGGTCTAGATGGCGCCGACTACGACGCCGAACTCGTACATGACATGACGGTTGCCAACTTGCACGGCGAATTCTGCACGGCGATCACCCCAGGCGATGTACTTGCACTGCTAGACGCTGATGCGCCGCAACTCGACAGAGTTCAGGGCAACGAATAACCGTTTTTAGCCAATTGATCTAGGCGAGATACTTGCGTAACAATGCTGCGACTTGCTGATGGGCAAGCTCGGCATCGTCAAGAGCGCCAATCATTTTAAAGAAGTCATGAAACTCGCCGATGTATCGGGTGATCGTAACGCTGACACCATTCTCTATGAGGCGACGACCATACGCTTCGCCTTCATCGCGAATTGGATCATATTCTGCCGAAATAACAATCGCCGGTGGCATCTGCTTCAAAATTTCATCCGACACTAAAATCGGTGACGCTCGTACATCACTAATGTCACTCTCATTGCGCACATAGTGCTTCCGAAACCACTTCAGTACCTCAAGCGTCAACAGTGGACCGCCACGATTCTCCAAAATTGATGGATACGACATTGATGCGTCTACGCCTGGATAAATGAGCATCTGGAACTTGATTGGAACGACCATCGAATGACAGACGACAGCGGCCAATGTGCCGCCAGCCGAGTCTCCCCCAACCGCAATACGGTCCGGGTCAATTCCTAATGATTTTGCATTTTTGTATGCCCATTCAACTGTTGCAACGGCGTCATCTGTGGCAGACGGAAACCGATGTTCAGGCCCAAGTCGGTAATCAACTGCCAGAACTGCGTGACCCGATTTTGCTGCGAGCGACATTGCAACACCAGCATGAGTGTCAAGATCGCCAATAACGAATCCACCACCATGGAAATACACGAGTAGACCCAAGACACTTGATGTAGATGGGCGATACAACCTGCATGGCACACCACCCGCATCTACCTCGCGAATTTCTTCAATTACATCTGTGTAAGGAATAGTCGCAAGTTTGTACGATTCGCGAACGTCGACAGGGTCGGCGTCGGTGATTGGTCTCGAGTTAACCGCAGCGATGAGGTCTGCAATTACCTGAGCTTGTGGGTGAAGTGGCACGCAAAATACCTTAGAGTCCGCGGAACACTGGCAACGAAGCGATCAACACTCCGGTTGCTGCAAAAACTGACATCAGCACAACAAATGTTGGCTGTAATCCAAAGTTGTCAACACATGCACCAACAATCAATTGACCGACTGGAGGTCCTGCATAGAGCAGCGACATCTGCAAACCATACACACGTCCCTGCAACTCTGGTTGCACTCGTGTTTGCACCACTGTGTTCCACAACGGATTAAACGGACCCCATGACAATCCCGCAAAAAACCCGAGAATCACAAACCACATCGTGGATGGCAGAAACACCATTGGAAATAATGCAAGGCTCGAAATCAGTACGACCAATCGCAGCAATGATTTTGTGGAGAAACGAGCGGCAAGTTTGCCGTACGAAAACGATCCGATGACCATGCCTGCAGCAAGGCTTGCAAACAGCGAGCCAAGAGCCCGCGGATTGTTGATCGACTCAAAATATGTTGGAAAAATCACCGTGTCGATCGGCATGTACATCGCTGACAGAAACACGAACGAGATAGTAAGTGAGAGCAACGGTTTGTCGGTCGTTAAAACGCGAAATCCACTTTTTAGCGAATCGGCAAATCGCTCATGCCCGTCCTCGTGGTGAGCAATCGTTTTGCCGTGTGCATCGTCAACTTTCATTAGCAGAACAAATAGAGTCGCCACTCCAAACATCGCTGCAGTAATTCCAAAAGCAAGCATTGGTCCACTGAATTCGATACACGCTGCCCCAAGTGCTGGTCCGACCATCCAGCCGATTGCAAAAATTCCCTCGTGACGACCATTTGCCGAGTCCACATCAACTCCCGAGGATGTGGCGGCATTGGGAATCAACGCCTTGCGTGCCGTGTAACCAGCGGGGTCAAAGCATGCGCCAAGCACCGCAATAACCAAGATCCACATATATGTCAGGTCGCCGACCCAATTGATCAGCAGAAACAGCAATACCGAGATCATCGACATCATGTCTGAAAACATCGAGATCGCGCGACGCCCAAAGCGGTCGATGAGCCCACCAACTATTGGTGAAACGAAGATTCCGGGGATGCTTGAAAGCGCCGCGAGCAGGCCAGCCTTGGCGGCCGACCCCGTGAGGTCAAGAACAAGCCACGGGATAGTAATCATCACCACGCCGTTGGATATTCCTGATGCCGCATTTGTCACTTGCAGAAATGGAAATGCTGCTTTATTGATTGTAAATTTTTCAACTGTTTTTATCACTATCTTTCAGCATAATTGACGAAAACTTCAGACAGACTTCATGCGATGAGCAGCATTATTGTCTCCGAGCTGGAATATGGCCCACCTGGCTCAGACCAATTGTTTTTTGATGTGAGTTTTAAAGTCACACCAGGCGAACACGCCGCGATTGTTGGTGCTAACGGTGTTGGCAAGAGCACGATCTTGCGAATTTTGTCTGCCCAAATCGAAGCCGACGGTGGCGAGTTTTCTGTGGGCGGCACCATGCTTAACATGACGCAAGACGTAGGTATGTCGCGACCCGATGACACACTGCGCGAAATGTTGATCGAAGTTGCACCATCTGCTCTGCGCACCGCTGGTCGCGCACTTGTTGCTGCAGAAAAAGCATTGGCCGATGGAACCGATGATGGCATGGGTTACGCCACCGCGCTCTCCGACTGGGGTGATTTGGGTGGATACGAGCTCGAAACAAAGTGGCAGGCGTCTGCACAGCGCAGCGTCAAGTCACAAATTGATGACTTATCGACACGACTCGTGTCCGAGCTTTCGGGTGGTGAACGCAAGCGCCTAGTTCTTGACCTGTTGCTCACATCTGGCGCCGACGTGTTGTTGCTCGACGAACCAGACAACTACCTCGACATACCAACCCGTGCATGGCTTGAAGAGCAGATCAAGGTTTGTCGCTCAACCATCTTGATGGTGAGTCACGACCGCACACTGCTCGAGCGATGCGCAACGAAGATTGTGGTTATTGAAGGCTCCGGTTGCTGGGTGCATGGTGGCTCATACGTGACTTTCCCCGAAGCACGCGAAAAGCGTCAAGCACTGCTCGGTGACGACCTCAAGCGCTGGAACGATGAAGAGCGCAGACTATTTGCGCACATGAAAATCATGAAGCAGCGTGCGGCACAAAACTTCAAGAACGCGACGAAAGCCAACGGCGCCGAAACTCGCTGGGAAAAGTTTGTTGCAGCAGGCCCACCACCTCCCCCAGTTGCCGATCAACAGATTTATGTGCGACTTCGCGGAGCAGATGCCGCACGTCGAGTCGCGAAACTCGAAAGCGTCTCTATCGCAAAACTCTTCAAGCCTTTTTCCGAAGAGATCCATCACGGCGAACGAGTTGCCCTCATTGGTCCAAACGGCACTGGCAAGACCCACTTGCTGAAGGTTCTCAGTGGACAAAACGAGCCCGACACGGGCAAGATCACCTTCGGTCCACGCACATCTGTCGGTGTTTTTACGCAAATCAACAACCGCCCAGACTTCGTTGGCCGTGAGTGTTTGGCCATTGTGCTCGACCGCATCTCAGAAGAAGAACGCGCAATGAAAACACTTTCGCGTTACGGCCTAGTCAACAATGCCCGCCAAAAGTTCGACACGTTGTCTGGTGGTCAAAAAGCACGACTTGAAATTCTGCGCCTCGAAATCGAGGGTCACAACGTGTTGCTGCTCGACGAGCCAACAGACAACCTCGACATCGAGTCATCCGAAGCACTCGAGCACGCGCTCGACGGGTTTGAGGGCACCGTTGTCGCCGTGAGCCACGACAGGTCATTCCTGGCTCAGTTCGATCGCTTCATCATGATCACCGACGATGGCGAGGTCTATGCGCTTCCTGACTTCGATATCGCCCTTAAAGGCCTGACAGAGCCAGACAAACTCGCTTCGCTTCGTTTGGCCAAACCACTCCACGAGTAGATTCGTTCTTTATGAGCGCATTAGATCGTCCTCGTTACGGCCGCCTCAACAAGGAATACGGAATGAAGCTGGCTTTTTGTAAGCCAGAAGATGACGGCCCCGTATGGATGGTCAACTTGATGAAGTATCGCGAGAAGGCCGACTACGCAGATGGTCGCCAAAGCGACATCAGTGGTCTTGAAGCCGACGACCTTTATGCGCCGCTCGGACCACTACGCAAACTTGGTGCCTATCCAGTATTTCTTGCAACAGTCGAAACCCAACTCACTGGTGATGCACCAACTTGGGATCGCATCGGCATCGTGAAATACCCCAAGAGTGCATCAATCATCGAGATGCAATCGATGCCAGACTTTGAAGAGCTGCACGCGCACAAAGAAGCAGGCATGCAACAAACATTCGTAATCGGCTCGCATCCAATGCCTACTCCAGAGTTGCCCGCCGACGCACCATCGCTTGATGCTGTCCCGTTTCCATCAACTCCATCCGATGGCGCGATCATTGTGATGCACACACTCAAATTCGCCGACGGAGTTGACCACACAACACTTGATTCGTATCACGATGCCGAAGGCGAAGCTGCCGTTGCACATGGTGCGCGCATCACGGGTTGGTTCAAAGTTGAAGGCACCATCATGGGCGATGGCCGCAACTGGGACCAGATACGTTTTCATGAATACCCAAGCCGCGCAGCATTTATGGCAGCAACAAACGATGCTCAAGCAGTAAAAGATCAGCAGAAGCGCGAATCTGTTGTCGACAGCTACTCACTGATCTTGCGACCATCGATCAACACGCTCGCCAAATCAACGCAGCGATAGTTACAACAGATTTTCTGACTACTGCATGTAGTTGGCTTTATAACTCGGATCAGTAATCGCTGGTCTATCAAGTCGAAATGGCTGAATATTGCTTTGAGTAGTGCCAAACACTGCGCGTTCCGCGAGTGCTCGTCCAAACCAAGATGCAAACTTGAAACCATGGGCAGAACCAAGACCAACTTGCAGCCCTGGATGTCCTGGCACAGTGTCGAGCACAAAGTCTCGGTCTCGAGTGAGCGTGTAGAGACACGTCTTCACTCGTGGCTTCACATCACCAAGCATGTCGGGAATTGTCTGGCCAAGAAAATCAGTGAGGCGCTTGAGCGCACCTTCGTCAGTATCAAAACTTCGTGTGCGCGCCGTCGTGGGCTGACCACCAACATCTTCTGCGGCCTTTACTGCACCCATGTCACCATAAATTGGAAAGCCGTAGTACGAAGGGTCGTCCATCCATATCCAAACCGGAAATGATCCAATTACAAATTTGGAAAGTGCCTGAGGCGTACTCGGGTAATAGACCACTTGCTCGCGTGTCACCTCGAGCGGAATATGAACTCCAAGAGGTTCAAGCAATTCATTCGTCCAACCATCGGCACAAATAATGACTGAACCAGTTTGGTAAATACAATCGTCAGTCACCACCGCCAAGCCACCAGATCCATCACTTTCAATGCGATTTACCGAAACTCCTGCTCGCAACTCAACACCCCTAGTTGCCGCCAAACGTTGGTGTGCTTCTGTTCCTTTGGCGGCCGGGGCAATTCCGGTGTCTTTCTGAAACAGCGCCCGAACTCCGGTCTCAACTGCGAATTGTGGAAAGCGAGACATCGTTTCGTGAGAATCCAAAACTTCAAATGGAATGTTGTTTGCCTCAAGGCTCGATGTGTAGTCACCGATCGGAATCACAGATCCCTCTGGAAAAATATCTATGCCACCCGTGCGCACAACAAGTTCTTCGTTGGCTTCTTCTGCGACTGCGTCCCAAGTCTCGTAAGCCTCTGACGCCAACTTCACATATTCGGGTGTGTGATACGAATGGCGAATGATTCGTGAATGATCGTGGCTCGCACCCTTGTCATGCCCAAGTTCAAATTGCTCCAGTCCGACAATGACTTCATCTCGCCCAGCATCTTGACCAAGTTTTGCCAACCAGTACGCAGCTCCTGCACCCAGCCCACCAAGGCCAACAACAACATGATCGACCGTTCGGACCTGAGTCACTCTGCAGCCTTCACTACTTGCCCATCTGCTTTTTCCACCACTCACGAATATCAAGGCTTGGGGTTTCCATCGGTGCAAACAATCCTTGTGTAAAGAATTTGGACATCATGCCGCGTTGTACACGCTCACAAATCGCCCAATCTTGTCGATTGACAACATCCCAAAAATCTGCTGCATCGCTCGGATCAAAGTCGGGTTTGGCAACTTCGCTTGGATGAAACAAAAAGTTGCAAACAACTGTGGTGTGTGCCGGGCCAGTTGGCCAGAGCACAAAAGCTGCGACATGATCGCACGACAGTGAGAGAAACAGGTTGGGGTACACCAACTCGCCTTTGTGATTCACTAATTCGGCTTCTGACAAACCAGCAAATGGCTTGCGCGACGTAGTGCCAGATGAAGTAAACGTATATGCACCTTCGCGATGAGCAACACCATCGTCCCAATTCAAATCCGATGCCCCCCCTGCGCGAAATGACGGCACAAGATCACATAACTCCGGGTGCACAGGGCCACAGTGATAGCACTCGTTGTAGTTTTCCTCAAGCACTTTCCAGTTGGCAGCAACTTCGTACGAGATTGTCTTCCCGATCACGAGTTCGGACAGTGGATAATTGCTAACACGAGTTGCAATTTCGCCGATTGAATCGAGCAATGATTCATCTCCGGCGTGCTGGCGGACGAACACAAAACCACCCCATACTTCTAAGCCGAGTTGAAGTAATCCACTTGATTCGTAATCAATGTCAGCAAGATGTGGAGCGCCACGCAATGAACCATCGGTGTTGTATGTCCAGTTGTGATACGGACAGCGAATCAATGCGCCAAAGCAACCCACCGATGCACTTGTGTCTGTTGAATCAACTAACTCTGTGCCACGATGACGGCACATATTGACAAAGGCACGCAGTGATGAATCTGCCCCGCGCACCACAAGCACCTGCTCACCCTGCAAGTCAACAAGCTTGTAACTTCCACTCACAGACCCAACTTCGTCATGTCGACCGATGCAGAACCAGTTAGAGGCAAAAACCTTGTGCTTTTCGATATCCCAATTGTCGCTCTCCACATAGGCAGCACGATTGAGCGATTTCTCTAACACGACTTCTATTGTAGATTTAGATTATGCAGTTCTCTCGCCTCGCTATAAGGGTCAGAGATGGCATACAACTTGCAGCCGATATCTATATGCCACCGACGGGATCGGGGCCATTCCCTGCACTACTTGAAGCATTGCCTTATCGAAAAGATGATCTCACTGCTTCATCACATACGGATGATTATGTACGATTCGCAAGTGAAGGTGGGTTTGTTGTTTGTCGCCTCGATGTGCGAGGGACCGGATCTTCAGAGGGTGTAGCAACAGACGAATACCCACTTGTCGAGCTTGATGACCTCACGGACGTCATCAATTGGCTCGCAACGCAACCATGGTCAAACGGTCGTGTTGGCATGTTTGGCTACAGCTACTCGGGATTCAACTCGTTACAAGTTGCGTGCACAAGACCAGCAGCACTGCACGCCATCTGCGCCGTGTATGCGACCGATGACCGCTACACCGATGACGTGCACTACATGGGCGGAGCATTACGCGCGATAGACCTTGTTGACTATTGCCATTACATGACTGCGTGCAATCTGCTTCCACCTGTGCCAGTGTTGTTTGGCGACAAATGGAAGTCCGAGTGGCAGATGCGTTTGAACGAAGTTCAACCGTGGGTGCTCAACTGGCTCGAGCAACAACACGACGGGCCATATTGGCGACACGGCTCGCTTCGACCTGGCTACGAGCGCATTCAATGCCCCACAATGATCGTTGCCGGTTGGGCAGACGGATACCGCAACAACACGTTTCGCACATTTGAAGCGCTGCAGTGCGAAAAATCGTTACTGATCGGGCCATGGAGTCACAGCGCACCTGCTCATGCGCACCCTGGCCCAAACATCGATCTCGTCCCAGAAATGATTACGTGGTTCAATCGTTGGCTACGACCCGACAGCGCAGTCGTTGCAACTGAGCCACCAATCCGCGTCTTCATTCGCCACTCAACAAAACCAGATGCAGATTTGGCAATGCTCAATGGAGAGTGGCGATTTGAAGAGACTTGGCCACCTGCACGAAGCGTCACGACAACGTTGCGACCAACTGAAACACACGCAGCGCAGGTCGGCACATCCGACATCGATGTTTTAGACGTACGACCCGATGTGGGGGTTGCGGCTTGGAACTCATGCGCCGGCGGACTTCCATGGGGTCAACCAACCGACCAGCGCGAAGATGACTCATGGTCGCTCACCTACGACTGGCCGGTTGATTCGGATTACTTCGAGATCCTTGGACATGCATTGTTGAAATTGAAAGTCGCAAGCGATCAGCCGGTTGCTTCTATCAGTGTCAAAATCTGCGACGTCTTTCCTGATGGAACATCCGCCCTCGTCGCTCGAGGTTTTCTCAACCTCACCCATCGCACATCGTCGACTGAGCCACAGCCACTCGTGCCCAACGTTTTCGAGGATGTTGATGTTGAATTAGAAGCGACCTCATGGGTATTCGCCCGCGGACACAAGATCAGGTTGTCAATTGCAGGAGCAGACTGGCCAAACATTTGGTCTCCACCACATCCATTTGCGCTCTCCGTCGAACGCTCCACAGTTCAGTTAATGCTCCCCACTGTTGACAATCATGGCGCTGGCACACCAAAGTTTGCGCCACTCAAGCCAACTGTTCACAGCGAGTCGCCGCCGAACGAATATGATGTGCCAACTCTCTGGAGAATTGAACGAGATGTGCTTGCGCACCAGACCATTGCCCGCACTCAATACGGCGGACCAAGTGTTGTGCGAGATGGAGGAGCCACGCGCGAGTTATATCAAGGTGAAGTTGGCGTATCAACCACTGATCCAACACATTCGTGGGTCACAGCAACAACTCGGTACCAATTGGATTGGCCTGAAGCAAAGTGCACCGTTGAAGCACGAATGCGAATCGACAGCGATGCCGAAGCATTCAATGTCGTGATTGATGTGGATGCCGACTTA
>JBIKID010000106.1:0-4182 GCA_044361815.1 Ilumatobacteraceae bacterium
CCGAACCAAGTGTGTCAATGGCTCGCTGCGACATGTCGCTGAGATTGCCAATGGGTGTGGCAACAAGTGTGAGTGTGCCACTCATGCGCTGCGCACTTCGATTAAGTCGCCAACCCGCACACCAAATCGCTCAATCGATCCAGATGGCAGCTCAACAATTGTCTTTGATCGTCCAACGGGTGCTGCAACGCGCATTGGCTTGAGGTGCTCGGTTTTTACAACCAGTCCTTCATTATCTAGATAGAGCACATCAATTGCGCACTTCATGCCAAAACTGTGAATCCATTTGCACGGCGAAATAACGAGCGCAGAATCAATGCTTGTTTGGCCAATGAGACCACGTCGACGCGACTTTGCGGTGTTGGCAATGTCGGCACTTGCGAGCACTTTGCCCTCAGACATCAGCCAAGCTGTGGGAAGCGACTGAGTCTTCATATCGATAAGCGTATTGCTAACTATTGTGTCGAATTTCTAGCGTGTCGCCGTCGCAGACTTCGTAGTCCTTGCCTTCAACACGGATCTTGCCAAGTTCTTTTGCCTTGTTCCAAGAACCAATGGCGAGCAACTCGTCCCACGCGATCACGTCGGCGCGAATAAAGCCGCGTTGCAAGTCGGAGTGAATCTTGCCAGCGCACTCTGGAGCTTTTGCACCAGCATTAAACGTCCATGCACGAGTTTCTTTTTCGCCCGTTGTGAAATATGTGCGAAGACCAAGCAGGTGATATGCCGAGCGCACCATTCGAGGAAGTGCGCCTTCACCCAGACCCAACGCCTCGAGCATGTCGATGCGGTCTTGGCCAACCAACTGTGCTGCTTCTGCTTCGAGTTGCACGCTCATGCCAAGCACTTCAACGGTGCTTGCACTTGCGCTGCCTGGTGGCGCCAACTCGGCGCGCACAAGTGCTTCCATTGCAGGAATCGTGTCGAGTTTGTCTTCTGCCACGTTGACTACGGCGAGCACGCGACGTGTGGTGAGCAAAAAGTGTGGAGCAAGCAGCAAACGATCATCCTCGGAAATGCCGGCGCGATACAACGGGCGACCTTCGGCCAAGTGAACTTGCGCGCGCTCGAGTGCTTCCATTTCTTCGGTGACGCTCTTGTCCATGCGCGCAGCTTTTTGTGTGCGCGACAAACGAGTCTCGACAGTTTCAAGATCGGCGAGTGCTAATTCAATTTCAACAACGCGCAAATGTTCGAGTGGATCTGATGGGCCAGGAATGTCGTCGTCTTCAAATGCGCGCAATACAAAAACGATTGCATCAACTTCGCGAATGTTGGCAAGAAACTTGTTGCCCAAACCTTCGCCCTTGCTTGCGCCTTCTACAAGACCACCGATGTCAACAACTTCGACGGTTGCATAAACGGTGTTGTGGGTCTTAGACATTTCAGCAAGTGCTTCGAGGCGAGGGTCGAGGACTTTTGCCACACCGATGTTTGGGTCTTTGGTCGCAAACGGATAGGGGGCTGCAAGTGCAGCACCGTTGGTGAGTGCGTTATAAAGGGATGACTTGCCTGCGTTGGGCAAGCCGACTAGGCCAAAGCGTTCCATGAGAACTAGTTACGCTACCTGTAGCCCCACTGTTGCATGGGCCATAGGCATTGTTACTATGGCGGTAGTGTTAATTATCCGCCATTGAAAAGGTGCTCAAACTTATGACCAGTTTCGATCTCGATCTCACCAAATACTCGCTCGGCTGGAGCGATGAGGCTGAGTATGCCTTTACGCCTGAAAAGGGCCTTAACAAGTCAGTGATCGAACAGATTTCGTGGTGGAAGGGTGAACCAAAGTGGATGCGTGATTTGCGTCTGCGCTCGCTCACAACATTTGAAAAGAAGCCGATGGCGCCTTGGTTCAACGTCAACATGCCAGATCTCGACTTTCAAGACATCTTTTATTACCTCAAGCCTGCTGCTGCGCAGACCGACGAGTGGGACGACTTGCCAGAGCAGATGAAGGCAACCTACGAAAAACTTGGTATCCCAGAAGCGGAGCGCAAGTATCTCGCAGGCGTTACTTCGCAGTACGACAGCGAAGTTGTGTATCACCGCAATCGCATCGAGCTTGAAGAGCAAGGCATTTTATTTTGCGACATGGACACCGCGTTGCGCGAATACCCCGACTTGGTGAAGCAGTACTTCGGTTCTGTTATTCCGATGGGTGACAACAAGTTTTCTGCACTCAATACTTCGGTGTGGTCTGGCGGATCATTCATTTACGTACCACCAGGCGTCGAATGCGAGATGCCATTGCAGGCGTACTTCCGCATCAACAGTGATTCGGCTGGCCAGTTTGAGCGCACGCTGATCATTGCCGACGAAGGTTCAAAAGTTCACTACATCGAAGGTTGCTCTGCTCCGGTGTACACCAACAACGCATTGCACTCTGCGGTGGTTGAAATCATTGTTAAGCCAAGTGCGCACGTGACATACACGACCATTCAAAACTGGTCGCCAAACGTGTACAACTTGGTGACCAAGCGCGCTCGTGTTGAGACCGAAGGCCACATGGAGTGGATCGACGGCAATATCGGCTCGAAACTGACCATGAAATACCCAAGCGTGTACTTGATGGGTCCAAAAGCAACAGGCGAAGTGTTGTCGGTTGCTTACGCAGGTGCTGGCCAACATCAAGATGCAGGCGCAAAGATGATCCACGCTGCACCTGAGACTTCTTCAAAGATTGTTTCGAAGTCAATTTCGAAAGATGGTGGCATCACCACCTATCGCGGCCTCGTGCGCATCGAAGAAGGCGCAACAAACTGCAAGAGCCACGTGCAGTGCGATGCACTGATCTTGGATGAACAGTCAGAGAGCAAGACATTCCCATATATGGAAGTGGGAGAGCGCGACGCGCAGGTTGGTCACGAAGCAACTGTTTCAAAGATTGCTGACGAGCAGCTGTTTTATCTCATGAGCCGTGGTCTCACTCAAGAGCAGGCAATGGGCATGGTTGTCAACGGCTTTATTGAGCCAGTAACACGCACACTACCTATGGAGTATGCAGTTGAGTGGAGCCGCCTGATTGAGTTACAAATGGAAGGCTCGGTTGGCTGAGTCTCAGTCACGCCTTAGGTTTATAGACATGTCAATGCGTACGGAATGCAAGCATTTTGAAAGTCGCACGTATTCGAGCGGCGACACTGTGCGCAAATGCAATCTTGATCTCGCACCTGACGCGCCGTGGCGTTGCCCAGATGAATGCGAAAAATACGACCGCCGAATGGTTGATGTTGCGTGGAAACGCGGTTCGGTGATTCCATCGGCAACACCGGTAGCGCCTGCAAGCCTCGATGACGGCACTGCCGCCGCAATTTTGGATGAAGCAGAGTCGATCATTAACGCAGTATTCGGTGAAGTTGTGGCCGATATGAACGACAAGCGCAAGAACAAAAAGAAAAATCGCGACAAGAAAAAGAAGAAGTAACCGGAAGACCAAATTATGTCAACAACACTTGCACTCCCCACAGTCGAAGAAGAAGTGTGGCGCTATAGCCGCATTGGCGAACTCGACCTTGCTGGTTATCGCAGCGCTACTGCAACAACGACAGTGGAAAACGCCGAAGGTGTTCAGCTTGCTGGCTCTGAAGCATCAGCGCTCATGGGCGCAGCAATCACGACTGCTCCAGATGTGTTCGCGCAAATGAACACCGACAATGCGGCAGTTATTGCACTCAAGATTGCAAAAGGCAAAGTGCACGCCACCACCGTCGTGATTACGCACACCATAAATGAATCCGGTGTCGTTGTTTATCCACGACTTGTTATCGATGCAGCCGAAAATAGTGAAATCACTGTTGTAGAACGCTTTGTGTCTGCAGACAATGTTGCATCGCTCGTCGTGCCTGTTGTCGAGATACATGCAGCACAGTCGGCGCGAGTCACCTATTTGGCGATCAATGAACTTGGTAACAAGACATGGCAGATCGGTAATCAGGTTGCAGTGGGTGAGCGCGACAGCAACGTGCGCGTGTTTAGCGTGGCGCTTGGTGGCGACTATGCGCGCATGCGTGCCGAAGTGCGCCTCGTTGGTCAGGGTGCAAACGCTCAGCAAACTGCTTTGTACTTTGCAGATGGCACACAGATGCATGACTTCCGCACATTGCAGGTGCACGAATCACCGCGCACACGCAGCGACTTGTTGTTTAAGGGTGCAGTCAAAGACACTGCGAAGAGCGTGTACAC
>JBIKID010000043.1:0-13457 GCA_044361815.1 Ilumatobacteraceae bacterium
ACACGTGAAACCCTTGTGGAGTTTGAGGCAATGTCACCTACGACAGGGTTGATCTGTGCCAACCCGATGCGCACAGTTGCGTGAGTGAGGAGCGGTGCAGCCACGGTCTTCAGGCTAGAGGAGCAATCCGACTGGCGTATCTTCACACGCCGTTCACAATTGGGCAACGGGATAGAAACGGTGGTTTGCGAGACTAGATACGTACCTGAGAGCAGAAATTGCAATTCTGCTCTCCCAACCGGAAGGACAAGTAATGCCATATCAGGCGGAATACATCTGGATCGATGGACATCAACCAACACCGATGCTTCGATCAAAAACAAAAATCATCAAGAACGGTGTCAAAGTTCCACCGATCTGGGGCTTCGATGGCTCGTCAACCGAGCAAGCAACCGGTGATGCATCTGACTGCGTGTTGAGCCCAGTGTTCACATGCCCAGATCCATTGCGCGGCGGAAACAATATTTTGGTTCTGTGCGAAGTGTTGGTTGCAACGACCGGTAAGCCACATCCAACAAACACACGCGCAACATGTGCGGCAGCGGCATCAAAGTATGCAAGCCACGGAATGATCTACGGCATCGAACAGGAATACACGATGATGCGTATGAACGGTCGACCACTCGGTTTTCCAGAAACAACTGGTGAGCCAGGACCACAAGGCCCGTACTACTGCGGCGTTGGAGCAGGACGAGTAATTGGTCGCCCAATCATCGAAGAGCACACGCAAGCATGCTTGGACGCCGGCTTAATGATTGAAGGAACTAACGCTGAAGTAATGCCTGGTCAGTGGGAGTTTCAGATTGGTGCAGCAAGCGCACTCACAGTGAGTGACCACATGTACGTTGCACGTTGGTTGCTCGATCGTATTGCCGAAGATTACGACGTTGTCATCTCGTATGCAGCGAAGCCACAAAAGGGAGACTGGAACGGTGCAGGCGCACACACCAACTTCTCAACCAAAGCAATGCGTGAGAATTACTCGGCGATTGAAGATGCTTGCAAAGCTCTCGGCACCAAAGTGATGGAGCACGTGAACAACTACGGTCACGACATCGAGAGCCGACTCACTGGCAAGCACGAGACAGCGCCATACAACAAGTTCTCGTACGGTGTTTCTAATCGCGGTGCATCAGTGCGTATTCCATGGCAGGTTGCTCGCGACAAGAAGGGTTACGCAGAAGATCGTCGTCCAAACGCCAACGTCGATCCATACGTAGTGACACGCCTGATCCTCGAAACTGTTTGTGGTGCCGCAAAAGCTCCAGCAGCAAAGAAGGCAAAAGCAACCAAGCCAGCGTCAAAGAAGTCAAAAGGCGCTAAAAGCTCAAAGAAAAAATAGCGGTAGTAGTAGTTATTCAGGTTTCAACAGCACCGAGGATCCGGTCCTCGGTGCTGTTGATTACTTCTCACGGCAGACTGTTGAGGTGACTTCCATGCACGAACAGCAAAAGGATTACGTCCTTCGCACCGTAGAAGAACGCGGCATCCGCTTGGTGCGACTGTGGTTTACCGATGTGCTCGGCAACCTCAAGTCGTTTGCAATTAGCCCTGCTGAAATGGAAAATGCTCTCAACGACGGAATGTCGTTTGACGGATCATCAATTGATGGTTACAGCAGAGTGCAAGAAAGCGATGTGCTTGCGCTTCCTGATGCAAATACTTTTGAAGTGCTTCCATGGGCCGATGCCAAAGGTGCAGAGGCTCGAGTGTTTTGTGACATCGCCAAGTTGGACGGCACGCCGTTTGATGGTGACCCACGACAGGTGTTAAAACGCAATCTTGGTCTTGCTCGCGACAAGGGGTATTCGTTCTACGTTGCGCCGGACATCGAATATTTTTATCTCGCACCTCCAGACAGCAGCAACACTCCTGTCTTGCTCGATGAAGGTGGTTTTTTCGATCTCACTTCAACCGACATTCCAAGCTCGTTGCGCAAAGAAACTATTCGCACGCTCGAGACAATGAGCATCCCTGTCGAATACAGCTTCCACGAAGATGCGCCGAGCCAGCACGAAATCGATTTGCGTCACACCGATGCACTCACCATGGCCGACAGTGTGATGACATTTCGTTTTGTGGTGAAAGAAATCGCAGCGCTCCACAATGTGCACGCAACATTTATGCCAAAGCCTCTCGAAAACATCCAGGGCTCGGGCATGCACCTCCATCTTTCGTTGTTCAATGGCGAACAAAATGCGTTTTACGATGAGAACGACGCATACAACCTGTCGCCGACCGCAAAATGCTTTATGGCCGGCTTGCTACGCCATGCCGCCGAAATTACTGCTGTCACCAACCAAACGGTTAACTCGTATAAGCGACTTGTTCCTGGCTTTGAAGCACCGGTGCATATTTCGTGGGCGCGCAACAACCGCAGCGGCTTGATCCGGGTTCCAATCGCAAAGCGCAATAGTGACTCTGCAACGCGCATCGAATACCGATCACCAGACCCAGCGTGCAACCCCTACCTCGCATTCTCTGTCATCTTGGCTGCAGGATTACGCGGAATTCAAGAGGGTTACGAATTACCGGTCGAAGCAGACGCCAACTTGTTTGAGATGGACAATGACGTTCTCGAGAAGATGAGTATCCATCAATTGCCACAGTCGCTCAACGAAGCGCTACAGGTAATGGAAAACTCGAGCCTTGTCGCTGACGCGCTTGGTGATCACATCTTTGAGTGGTTCTTGCGCAACAAACGTGCGGAGTGGCGCACATACAAGACTCATATCAGCCAATACGAGCTTGGTCGCTACCTGCGCTCGCTGTGAACATGCGCAATCCTGCAAACGAAAACGTTGTCGGTCAAATGATCGCCGTGTTTCCAAACCCGCCGTCTATTGACCTAGCCCGCACACTCGACCTGGCTGGATACCGCTGGAAGGCTGTTTCCTCGTCAGACGATGCAGCAAAAAGCGAGCCCGTCGAAGGCTGGGCTGGCGCAGTGGTGATGTGTGATGAAGACCCAGAGGGTGGTTGGGCAATTTGTCGTTCGTTGCGCAAAAACGACAATCCTGTCGGCCACATTCTTGTGCTCGTCAACGGCTCACAACTTGCCGACCTCGAAATGCGCGACGATTTATTTGACGACTTCTGCCTTTCGCCTTTCCACCCACGCGAACTCGAGTCGCGCCTACGCCACATGTTCTTCACCGAGATCCGTGGCAGTCGCGAGTCGCTTGTCGAATACAGCGGTCTTATTCTCAACCTCGAGACATACCAAGCATCATTCGGTGGGCAGCCTCTCGACTTGACCTACATGGAATACGAGTTGCTCAAATTCTTGGCACAAAACCCAGGCAAGGTTTTTTCACGTGAAACATTGTTGTCACGAGTTTGGGGCTACGAATATTTTGGTGGGGCACGTACCGTCGACGTACACATTCGTCGCTTGCGTGCAAAGCTTGGCGAAGAACACGCCAACTTAATTCAGACTGTTCGCAGCGTTGGATACCGCTTCGGACAATCCAAGTGGTCTGCTTAAGCCACCACGCTGAATAGCGTCACAATTCCAATCGAAGCAAACAACACAGCGGCTGCTCGCTGAATTTTGTGCAGGGGCACTTTCTTCTGCAACCACCCACCTGCCAACACGGCAAGTCCTGACACGCTTGAAAGCGCAGCGATTGATCCAATGCCGACTGCAATGGGGTCATCGAACCTCGCCGCAAAACCCGCAGTGGCCAATTGCGAGAGGTCGCCAAACTCTGCGACCAAAATTACCGATGCCGCTGTCCACACCACACGAGCATTGGACATTGATGCAGACCACTTTGCAGTTTCATCGTGTTCGGCAGACGAACCCGCGCGCCATGTCATGACTCCCCCGGCCAAGAACAACAATCCAACCAAGACATGAATCGGCGTTTTGGGAAGTTGGCTCAGTGCAGTACCAAAAACTACGGCGAGCAACACATGCGCTACATAAGCAGCCGTGACGCCAAGCCACACTGGCAAGCGGCGATGAAAATGTGCGGACAACAACATCGTTGCAAACATTGTTTTGTCGGGCAATTCGGCGAGAAAGATTGCACTAAACGTGACGCCGAAATGCTGCAGCATGTTGTGTCAGTAGTGCTTAATCTGCAATGCGTTGCATACGTTTAGCAACCGTGCGGTGTGTTGCCAACATCGAGTCAACTTTGTTGCTCACGAGCTGGCCATTGTCTACAACCAACTTGCCCTGCACGATGGTGTGTTTGGCTCCAGTAGGCCCACAACGCAACCATGCTTCGATTGGGTCTGCTACCGCTCCGGCAAACGCAACACCTGTAAGTGACCAAATTGCAAGATCGCCAACTGCACCAATGCTGATTTCGCCAATTTCACCAATACGGCCAAGACAACCCGCACCACCGCGCGTCGCGATCTCGAGCGACATACGTGCCGTGCCTGCTGCCGCGCCGTTGCGCAACTTGGCCAACAACATTGCCTGTCTGGCTTCAAGCCACATTGAGGCCGAGTCGGCAGAAGACGAACCGTCTACGCCAAGACCTACGTGCACACCTGCAGCTCGCAAGTCGACAACTGGTGCAATACCCGACGACAAAATCATGTTGCTACTTGGGCAATGTGCAACACCGATCTTTGCTTTGCCCAACTGTTGAATCTCGTCATGATTTGGCATCACGCAATGCGCAACCCATGCGCGATCGGTGCACCAACCCACGTCTTCCAGATACTGAGTGGGTCGGCAACCAAATGTTGCAATTGAAAATGCATCGTCTTCAGAGTTTTCGGCGAAGTGTGTGTGCAGGCGCACATCAAGTTTTTCGGCAAGTTGCGCAGACTCTGTCATCAATTGCTTGGTCACGCTAAATGGTGAGCATGGTGCGAGCGCAATGCGAACCATTGCGCCGTGTGAGGCATCATGGTGCTGTTCAACCGCACGTTGCGACTCAGCCAAAATAACGTCGTGATCCTGCACCACATTGTCTGGGGGCAAACCACCATCTTTTTGCGACAACGACATTGACCCTCGTGTTGGATGAAAGCGCATCCCTAAATCTTTTGCCGCCATGATCTCCGCCGACAACAAGTCGCCACCACCAGCAGGGTGCACATACAAGTGGTCTGTCGAAGTCGTACAACCCGACAGCGCCAACTCTGCAAGCCCAACCCATGCCGAAACATTGGCGGCTTCTTCGTCAAGAGTGCTCCACAGTGGGTACAGCGTTTGCAACCAACCGAACAATGCGGCATTCGTCATCGGCGGAAATGCCCGTGTGAGGTTTTGATACATGTGGTGATGCGTGTTGACAAGCCCGGGCGTAACGAGGCAATCAGTTGCGTCAATAACGCGAGTTGCTTGTGGCTCAGAACCTGCGGCTCCTACACCAGAGATCAGTCCGTTGGTAATTGCAACCCAACCACCAGGTATTTCTGTTCGAGCGTTGTCTACGGTTGCAACGAGTGTTGCGTTGCGAACAACGAGATCGGCTGTTGAGCTCAGTTGTTTAACTCGATAAGTTCGCTGCCGGCGTTACGAATGTCTCCGTCGCGTTGCAGAAAAAATCCGAGCAACGCTGCAATTCCAGCAGTCGACAAACCCACGACGATCGGGAATGAGAGCAATGCGATAATGAGGATAATTGCGCCAGGCATGTCATTTACCGTAGTGGCTTGAAAGCCCAGGCTTCAATTTCTACTGCTCCACCAAATGGCAATGACGCGACACCAATGGTGCTGCGAGCAGGGCGGCTAGTGACAAAACCCTCTACATATGCGGTGTTGAAAGTGCCAAACGTGTCCATGTCTGTCAAGAAGCACAGTGTCTTTTTGACATCGTTGATCGTCACACCGGCGCTTGCGAGTTGCGACTTGAGGTTGACAATTGCTTGTGCTGTTTGCGCGGCGACTCCACCTTTGACGATCTTGCCATCAACCACACCAAGTTGGCCAGAAACAATCACCCAGTCACCGGCACGAACCACTGGCGTATATGGGCCAAGTGGTGCTGCAGACTTAGCAACTTTCTTTACTGGCTTTTTTGTAGTTTTCTTGACAGCTTTTTTTGCTGTCTTCTTCGAGTTCTTTTTCACAGTTTTTTTCGTGTTTGTGGCCATGTCTTAATCGTACTATTGAGTCATGATCTCGAGGCGCACATTTATTTCCGGATCACTGGGTGTCATCGGTGCAACAAGCACTGTTGGTTTGAGTTCATTGCTTGCGGGTTGCTCTGGTGGTTCAGGTTCAACAACAGATTCTGTTTTAGGTTTGGCTGATCTGCAATTGGTGCAGCGATTTCCTCAAGTACTGGTTCCTGGCAATGTTCGACTTCCATTCTCGCTTGCCAACCAAGCTGGACTACTCACGACCGAGAGTGGCCTCGATCTGCCCACCACATTGACCGCAAAACTTGTTAATGCCGATACACAAGAAGTTGTTGCAGAGTCGTTGTCTGCCGACCGACACGACACCGGGCTTTCAATTCCCTATTGGCCGTTTCGCGTTGATATCGACAAACCAGGTATCTACACCTTGATAGTCGACGGCGGTCCAGCAGAAGGAGCAGCAATACAAGTGCTCAATGCGACAGAAGTGTTGATCCCACTGGTTGGTTCGCAACTTCCTGGTTTTGATACACCAACGTTTGATGATCATCGTGGTGTTGAGCCTTTATGCACTCGCACACCAGAGCCATGCGAGTTTCACAACATCACACTCAACGAAGCGCTTGCATTAAAAAAACCGATTGCATATTTGGTTGGCACACCAGCGCATTGTCAAACAGGCACATGTGCTCCTGCGCTCGAATCGCTCATCAATGTGAAAAAGTCAATTGGTGATGCAATGACATTTCTGCACACCGAGATTTACACCGATGACAAAGCAACAACAGTTGCGCCTTCAGTGGTTGCTCTCAAGATGGAATACGAGCCAGCGATTTACATCACTGATGCGAGTGGAAAAATCATTGACCGATTCGACGCAGTGTTTGACGCCGATGAGATCAATGCTGCGATCTCAACACTCAATTTGTAATCGCTGAAATGCTGCTAATAGGCAGCCCTAACTTATTTCAGGAAAAGCTGTTGCCACAACCACATGAACGAGTTGCGTTCGGGTTGTTGATCTTGAAACCAGCATCTTGCAAACCATCTTGGTAATCGAGACTTGCACCAACAAGAAGTTGCGACGAAGCTGGATCGACGATCACGCGAATCTCTCCGAATGTCACTGTCTCATCATCAGCAGCGACATCGCCGTCGAAAAACATCTCGTACGAAAATCCAGAGCAACCTCCGGGACGAACTGCAACGCGAAGTGCAAGATCGGTTGCACCTTCGGCTTCGAGTAATTGCTTGACCTTATTTGCGGCTGATTCGGTAACCGTGATCATGGGAGCCTCTCTCAATATTGTTTGTAACCAATAGAACTAGTGAGATCACACTACCGTTCATCGCCTTGTCTGTCACGGCTGGCACGTCTGTCATGGCTTTTATATCTCAGGTATCACTTGCGACCTGACGGTAGGTTTAAGCCATGACTGGCAACCAGCCACAGACCACGGGAGCAGCACCGCCGAGCGTTGCGGAAGTCACCTTGCGCCTGAAAGCCGTCATGGACCCCGAATTGGGCGACAACATCGTCGACTTGGGCATGGCCGCAGTCGAATCGATTTCTGCCGAAGGTGTCGTTGCCATCGCAATGAAGCTCACCATTAAGGGTTGCCCGTTGCGGGTGCAGATCAAAAAAGACATCGAGTCGCGACTCGAAACTCATCCAGGTGTGTCAAAAGTGACGATCGACTGGGGCGAGATGACAGCCGACGAGCGCACAGCAGTGATGACACGCGCACGTTGGAATGCTCGAGAGCAAGCACCCGACACACAGATTCCTCTCAACACACGCATCTTGGCAATTGCGAGCGGTAAGGGCGGTGTCGGCAAGAGTTCAGTCACTGTCAACTTGGCAGCAGCACTTGCAAGTGTTGGCCACACCGTTGGTGTACTTGACGCCGACATTTGGGGTTTTTCAATTCCACGCATGCTTGGAATCTCTGATCGCCTTGAGGCTCGTCGCATTGACGGCATCGAAAAGCCACGCATGATTCCAAACGAGCGAGTCGTCGGCAAAGGCTTACTCAAAGTTGTGTCAACCGGAATGCTTGTCGAAGACGAGAGCACCGCGCTCATGTGGCGTGGGCTCATGCTCACCAAAGCTGTCGAACAATTTCTCAACGACGTGCACTGGGGTGAACTCGATTACCTACTCATCGACATGCCGCCAGGCACCGGTGATGTGCAAATGGGTCTTGCGCGCATGTTGCCTCGCACAGACCTTGTCATTGTCACTACTCCTTCGGTATCTGCGCAAAAAGTCGCAATCCGCGCTGCCGACATGGCAAGACGAAGTTTCTTGCGCGTCGCTGGCGTGATCGAAAACATGAGTGCGTTCACCTGCGAGCATGGCGAGTCATACCCGCTATTTGGTGAAGGCGGTGGCCAAGCACTCGCCGACGAAATCGGTGCTGCATTGTTGGGTCAAGTTCCCATCGAGTCGGCAGTTGCTAACGGTGGCGATATCGGCGAGCCAATTGTGTTGACATCGACTGGCCCGGCAGCTCAAGCGTTTCTTGCGATTGCCGCCAACCTCATGAACACCACAGTTCCTGTTACCGAAATGGGTGGATGCACTGCGCGCGACCCAGAAGCCGTGCAGGTCGCAATCAGCAAACGCAGTTAATTTATGTAGTCTGCGTCGCCTGGCATTGATACGCCAATCACTTTGCCATCTGCGTTCGTTTTTATTTGAGGCAAAATCGTTGTTGGCATGCCAATCTTCATTGATGCCTGCAATGCATCATCCGCGGTTGCATGTGGCACCAAAAACTCGAGGTTACTTGTAGTTGGTGGAATCATCGCCAAGTCACCACGCTTGTGCATCGCCAGTGCTTCGGTTGGCGTCACCCATAAACTCGCGATCGTTTCATTGTCGTCATGCAAAGGTTCTTGCGCTTCTGGTGCTCGCGCAATAAAGAACCTTGTATCGAATCTGCGCGGCTCACCAACGGGTGTGATCCAGTGGCTTACATAATGAATGTTGCCAGTAACCAAACGTAATTGTTCTTGTTCGCACAAATTAATGAGCGACAACGTGCCGTCATGCACTGCGTGTCGCGCAACATTAAAGCGATCAATCTTGTCTTCGTCATCAAATCGCACAACATCGTTGTTTTCAATTGATCGGGCAAGCAGCACACCGGCTTCTTCGAAGCATTCACGAATTGCCGCAACCCAAAAGCCAAGTCCTCCGGCTGGCACCCCAAGTAATGCACTGGCTTCAACATCGCTCAATCCATCACATACAGATTCCAACTCGTGCCCGTTGTCGACAGCGTCTACCCGCCCGCCTGGAAACACATACATGCCCTTCGCAAACACGGCTTGCAAAGTGCGTTGCAACATAAACACCTCAAGCCCATTCATTGGATGGTCGCGCACCAACATCACGGTGGCGGCTGGGCGCACGGGCACAGAAAGAGGGTCAAAATCAGTTTTTGCTTCTGGCCTGTCGGCATTCATCTATATGACAGTAGGTTGCTAGACGTGAATCCACACGACTCACAGCGCCCACCATCGGTCGATGCCCTCGCGCGTGACTTGGCGGTGCGCCACGACCTTCCCCATGCCGTGCTTGTGGATTGTGCAAGATCAGCCATTGCAGCTGGCAATCCTGCCGATGCCGATCAACTTGCCGCCGAATTTCACACCAGTTTGTTGCGTGACGTAGTCAATGCCACAGGTGTCTTGCTGCACACCAATCTTGGTCGGGCGCCTATTCACTTTTCGCGACAGGCTCGGGCATCAACACTCGAGTTTGATCTTGCAACTGGTGAACGCGGTTCGCGCCAAAGTTCTATCGGAAAACTCATTGCCACGATGTGCGGAGCAGAGGCAGCACTCGTTGTCAACAACAATGCTGCAGCCATCATGCTGGTGCTCGGCGCACTTGCAGACGGAAGAGATGTTGCGGTGTCTCGGGGCGAATCGGTCGAGATCGGTGGAGGGTTTCGTATCCCCGATGTGCTCGAGCAAAGTGGCGCACGACTTGTCGATGTAGGCACAACAAATCGCACGCGCTTGCGCGACTACGCAAAAGCCGTCGAGTCAAAGAAAAACGACATTGCACTGCTCCTCAAAATTCACCCATCTAATTTCAGCGTCAATGGTTTTGTAGAAGAGACTCCTGTCAGCCAACTCGCCACACTTGGCGTTCCGGTTGTTGCCGATATCGGCTCTGGATTTATTGACGAAACCTGCCCATGGCTCAGTGGCCCCGCCCCAAGTTGGTTGGCTGGTGAGCCAGCAGCAAAGCAAGCGTTGCAAGCAGGCGCATCACTTGTCACGTTTAGTGGCGACAAACTTTTGGGTGGCCCGCAGTGCGGCATCATTGCTGGCAACGCAGACCTCATTGCTCAGTGCAATGCTCATCCACTTGCACGCGCATTGCGCCCAGGTGCACTCGTGATTTCTGCATTACAAAATGTGGCACTTGCCTACCTCGACAAACGTGTCACTACCGACATTCCATTTTGGGCCATGGCCACGACGCCAACGGAAACGTTGCGCATCCGCGCTCAACACATCATCGATGCAACTGGTGTTGGCAAACTCGTTGACACATCCGCACTGCCGGGTGCTGGATCTACACCTGGAGCATCAATACCGTCCATCGGCATTGTGGTCGCTGGCAATCACCTTTCAGCGCTGCGCAATCGACCATTGCCGGTTATCGCGCGTGTCGTTGATGGCAGCACCGTGTTTGATTTGCGATCGTGCTTTGCACACGATGACGACGAGTTGATCGCGGCACTTAAATCTCTGCCAGTCCGGTAACTACACATGCGCATTATTGCCACAGCCGGCCATGTCGACCATGGCAAATCATCACTTGTTCAGGCTCTTACAGGCACCGACCCAGACCGTTGGGAAGAAGAGAAGCGCCGCGGTCTCACCATTGATCTTGGTTTTGCATTTACTCAAATTGCCGAGCAACAGATTGGTTTTATTGACGTACCCGGTCATGTGCGGTTTCTGCGCAACATGCTCGCCGGCATCGGTGGGATTGATGCATGCATGTTTGTGGTTGCAGCCAACGAAGGTTGGAAACCGCAAACAGAGGAACACTTGCGCATTCTTGATGCCCTTGGCATAACACAGGGTGTTGTTGTGCTCACCAAAACCGATTTAGTCGACGCAGATACTTTGGCGGCGTCACTCGAGAGTGTGCGTCATCACGTGCGATCCACATTTCTCGAAGCCGCACCGATTGCGCAGGTCTCAGTGCACGACTCTGCAACCCTCGATGGTTTGCGCAACATACTCAGCGACCTCGTTGCATCACTGCCTCCGGTTATCAACACGGACCATCCACGCATTTGGGTTGATCGTTCGTTTGCCGCAAAAGGTTCTGGCACGGTCATCACGGGCACGCTTACCGGTTCGCCCCTGAGCATCGGCGACGAACTTATGGTGCAGCCAACAAATGTCGCGGTCAAAGTTCGTGGCATTCAATCCAACGGAATTTCACTCGACAAGCTTGAAGCAGGCAACCGATGTGCACTGAACATCGCAGGAGTCGACCACCAAAGCATTAATCGTGGGGATGTCTTGGTTGTTGATGGTCAATGGCTCGGCACCAACAAGTTCGATGCATCGCTCAAAGTTCTGGAATCAATCGAACACGCGGTTTCAAAACGCGGAAGTTACATGATGTATGTCGGTTCACGAGAAATCAAAGTTGTGTTGCACACCATCGGTTCAACAAGTATCCAAAGTGGTGAGACCGGTTTCATCAGAGTCACACTTCCCGACATGCTTCCACTCGTACCGGGTGACCGTTTTATTCTGCGCGAATCTGGTCGCGACGAAACTATTGGTGGTGGCGAAGTGCTCGATATCCAGCCAGTGCTGCGCTCGTCGAAGGCCAAACCAAATAGAGAGATCCTGCGCTTGGTTGCCGAGCGTGGCTGGGTGCAACTGCAACAGTTGCGCCTACTAGCTGGCCGCAAAGTTGATATATCCGAAGTTGAGCAGGCGCTGGACGGGTGGGTAACTACCACCAACAATCTCACTGAAGTGAGCAAAGAAGTATCGGTGCTCATTACTGCATCGAAAGACCTGGGTGTAGACGTTGCAACTCTGACAACACATCAGCGGCTCGTCTTACCCACACTTGCAAACGTCACCGTGCGCGACGGTCGTGCTCGCAGCGCTGATGCAAACGACGTCGCATCTCACCCAATGGTGAAACAGTTTGCAGATGCAGGTTGCATGCCATCTGATGCCGAACAGTTTGATAAAGCAATCATTCGACAACTAGTTCAGCGCGGCATTCTCGTGCACTGCGACGAGCTGTATTTTCACTCATCCGCCATTGACACCGCGGTTACTGCAGCGCGCCAGTTGCTGGCGGCCAACCCACAAGGTTTTACCGTTGCGCAGTTTCGCGAACACCTCGGTGTGTCACGCAAATATGCGTTACCGCTCATCAATCATTTGGACACTACGGGTTTCACTCGCCGTCGCGACGACGTGCGTATTGCAGGCGCAAAACTCTAAAACTTGTTAGGCAGCCTTCTGACGACTGCGGCTCAATACGTAAGCGCCAAGCACTGCGATTCCACTACCAACAATTGCAAGCAGCGCCACATCTTCGTTATTCACCACAACACCAAGAGCAAGTGAAACCGCCGGCATCAAATACAAGCTTGCTGATGCACGTGTCGAACCAAGTCGGCCAGCAAGCATCACCATCGCATAATGCGCAACTGCTGTGCCAAGCACACCAAGTGCAAGCACTGCCGCGAGTGCAACCCATTCAAATGGTCGATCATTATTCAAAGTTGAATAAATGCCAAGTGGAGCAAGCATCACAACTGCAACGATCTCTGCACGCCACAGCACCGGAAGTGCGCCAAATTGCTGCTGCAGTGGGCTCGCAATATTGAGCGCAAACCCGTACAACATCAGCGCACCAATGATGAGTGCTACTCCGAACGAACTCGATGAACCTTCACGAATACTCGGCAATGCAATCAGCACAACTCCAACACATCCAATGGCAAGACCGGCAATCTGCCCGCGAGGTGGAAGCCTTCGCGCAATAACCCCGGCAACCATCGCCACAAACAACGGCGTTGCACCGTTGAGCATGCCTGTAACACTGCTCGATACGTGCTGTTCGGCGTAGGGAAAGACGGTGAGCGGAACCGCGAGCCACACAAGCGCAAGCAACACAATGTTGCGCCATGCACTGCGTGGCACTGGGGCTCGCACACCAGGCACAAACGTCAGTGTGATGCAACCGAGCACTACACGCATAGGCGTGATCATGCCTGGTGCAAACGATCGCAAAGCAATGGCAATGAAATAAAACGACGAACCCCACACCACGCCGGGTGTGAGCAACAGCAGCCAATCGAGTGGTTGAAGCGGTGCTACTTCGGC
>JBIKID010000107.1:0-4030 GCA_044361815.1 Ilumatobacteraceae bacterium
GCCAATTACCACGACACCAAAAATTTGGATGAACGGCAAGCTTGTCGATTGGGACAAAGCGCAAGTACACGTGTTGACGCACACGTTGCATTACGGCACCGGAGTATTTGAAGGCATTCGCGCATATGAGACAAAGAATGGCCCTGCAATTTTTCGACTGACCGACCACATCAAGCGTTTGTACAACTCGGCGAAGATCATGGGCATGGACATGCCATATTCGGTTGAAGAAATCGTTCAAGCAACAAAAGACACGGTGAAGTCGACTGGATTGCCAGCGTGCTACATCCGCCCACTTGCGTATTACGGATACGGCGAAATGGGACTGAACACATTGCCTTGCAAAGTTGACATCGCTATTGCCTGCTGGCCGTGGGGCGCGTATTTGGGTGATGATGCAGTGGAGAAGGGCGTTCGAATGAAGGTTTCTTCATGGACTCGTCACGATCACAACACGATGCCACCTGCTGCAAAAACAGTCGGCAACTACGTCAACTCAACTCTGGCAAAAGTAGAAGCACTCAAGGCTGGATACGACGAGGCGATCATGCTTGCGCCAAACGGTTTGATTGCTGAATGCACAGGCGAGAATATTTTCTGTGTACGCGACGGCATCATTTTGACTCCGCCGACATCGGCCGGTGCGCTTGAGGGAATTACGCAAAACAGCGTGATGCGTATTGCACGTGATTTGGGCTACGACATTCGTGTCGACAACATCGCACGAAGCGACTTGTACATCGCCGACGAAATCTTTGCCTGCGGCACTGCAGCCGAAGTTGGTTCGGTGAGCATGGTGGACGAGCGCTTGATTCCATGTCCAGGCCCGAAAACTCGTGCCATCGCGGCCGCATATGCCAAGGCTGTGCGTGGCCAAGATGAGCGTTATATCGATTGGTGCGAACTGGCCTAAATCACAAGCATGTGAGCAATTAGGGGATATCCCCACCGTGCTCCACAGACTTGTCCCCAGCATTATTCACAGACGGGGTATGGCTTTTCAGGCTTTGTCCCCAATGTTTTCCACAAACCCTTACGGGTGATGTTGGCGAACCACCGCCGACGTGGTGATACTGGAGTCTGTGAATTACTTCGGAGCAGCCTCAGCAAGCATCGCGATCATCATTATTAGTTAGGCGTTCGTCTTTCGACGTTCGCCCGAGCCGCCCTCAAGGGCGGCTTTTTTAATCCCTGAAATAAGCGAAGACTTTGAAAAGAGAAAAAAATGAAAGCAGCACAAAAGAACACCACAGTTGAAGTGTTTGATACGACGCTCCGGGACGGCATGCAAGTGGAAGGCGTCTCGGCCAGCGTCGTTGACAAATTGCGCATCGCTGAGCAACTTGATTATCTAGGTGTGCATTTCATTGAAGGCGGATGGCCAGGTGCGAATCCAAAGGACATCGAGTTCTTTGCCCGAGCCCAAACAGAATTGAAACTCACGACATCGACGCTGGTCGCTTTCGGCTCGACACGACGTCCGCTTGGAAAAGTGGATGATGACCCGACACTGCGCAACTTGATTGAATCAAATACCCCCGCGGTTTGCATCGTTGCAAAGTCCTCGGACTATCACGTTGAGCAGGCATTGCAGACAACGCTCGATGAAGGTCTGGCCATGATTGGCGACTCTGTGAAGTTTTTGCACAGTGCTGGTCGACAAGTACTTGTTGATATGGAACATTTTTTCGACGGTTACAAGAGCAACCCAGAATTTTCTCTGCGTGCACTTGAGTCTGCGATTATCAATGGAGCAACTCACTTGGTGTTGTGTGACACGAATGGTGGATCATTGCCGTTTGAAGTGCAAGACATTGTTGGGGCAGTACAACGACACGTTGGCAATGACGTCATCATCGGTATCCATTGCCACGACGACACGGGTTGCGCGGTAGCCAACTCGCTTGCTGCAGTGCACAGTGGTGCACGCCACGTTCAGGGAACATTGAATGGTCTCGGCGAGCGCACGGGTAACACCAACTTGACAACAGTGATTCCAAACTTGCAGCTCAAGCTTGGATATACCTGCTTGCCAGACGGCAGACTCGAGCGCATCACTGCAGTGAGCAACTATGTGGCAGAAGTTCTGAATCGTCCGTTGAATCCGCAAGCTCCATACGTTGGCTCTGGTGCGTTTGCGCACAAAGCTGGTTTGCATGTGTCGGCAATTGCTCGCGCAAAAGATGCATATGAACACGTGTCGCCGGAACTCGTTGGTAACGGAACCCGTTTCTTGGTCTCAGAAATGGCTGGAAGGGCAACCATCACGATGAAGGCTGAAGAGCTCGGCCTTGCGATGGATGGACCGGCGGTCAACCAAGTAATCGATGACTTAAAGCGCCTTGAGCACGAGGGCTATCACTTTGAAGCAGCCGACGCATCGCTCGAATTGTTGATGCGCCGTGCCGCAGGTTGGGAACAGAATTTCTTCAAGGTGGATTCGATGCGAGTCATCACAGACGAATCATCCATGGGTGATTTCACTACAGAAGCAACCGTCAAAGTGTGGATCGGCGATGCACGAGAAGTGTTTACAGCAGAGGGAAATGGACCGGTTAATGCCATTGACACAGCGCTGCGTGCTGCACTTGCAAAGAATTACCCGCAGCTCTCGAAAGTGCACTTGACCGACTACAAGGTGCGCATTCTTGATTCTGGTTCAGCGACTGGCGCAGTTACGCGAGTGCTGATCGACGCAACAAACGGCGATCGCACATGGACGACTATTGGCGTGTCGGCAAACATCATCGAAGCCTCATGGCGGGCACTTGAAGAGTCGCTCGTATTCGGCTTGCTGCACTCGACCAACAACTAGGCTCAAAGCCGTATGGCTGCTCCAAAACACACCCCAGTTCTTCCAACAAATAATCCACGTATCTACACCTCGCCAGAGCATGTGCCTGGCAGTTGGACAGTTGATCGACCAGGAATGTTGGACGGCCGCCAACCGCGGGGTGCGAGCCTTGGCAATCAAGGGCCAGACCAGGGGTATGTATTGACGCTTGCGCGTCGTATTCGAAAAAACGTTCGCACCAAAGAAGGTGAATCAGTTGATGATGCAATTCAGGGAACAATTGCAATTGCACTGAGCAGGGCTTCACAGTTTGGCCGCGCTCCCGTGATGCACGACTTGACATTTGCGCTCACCATCTGGGGATGGTTACTTGACTCGCCACCGGCTGACTTGCTGGCAAAACGTCGTGAAGTGTTTAGTGGGCTCGGCCATGCTGCTCATCACTACGCCGAGATTCGGGCGCTCGTGGACATGGTTCCAGCAACAACATACAAGTTGTCAAATGACCAATTGGCGAAGTCAATGCCAATGTCGTGGCGCGCGCTTACTGGCGCTTAGTTTTGTTTGGCGCAGTATTGCGCTTGCTAAATCGCAAATTTTTCTAGGTCAGCCAAATCAACAAACTCGAGTGTGCGCACGTGTGTTGCCCGCAGGTTGACGCGCGGTGCATGACCAGCCTCGAAAGCCTCTTGCCATCTGCTTGCACAAAGACACCACTGATCGCCATCTTTGAGCCCCGCAAAACCATATTGAGGCATTGGCGTTGAAAGATCGTTGCCCGCCGACTTAGAAAATGCCAAGAACTCAGTTGTCATGATGGCGCACACTGTGTGAACGCCAACATCGTCACCACTTGTTTCGCAGCATCCTGTGCGAAAGAAACCAGTCATTGGCGAGGTGCAACAGCTGTCGAGTGCTTCGCCGTAAACATTGGTTTGGTTGGTGCGAGTGGTGTCAGCCATTGGGTGAAGGGTAGTGGACGTCATTGCTGAACGACACGCCGAGATAACCTGAATGGAGATGTCAACTGCCACACCGCGCTATCGATTTGCTCCATCACCAACCGGATATTTTCATGTGGGTGGTGCGCGTACGGCCCTCTACAACTGGTTGCTTGCACTAAAAAACAACGGCGTATTTGTGTTGCGCATTGAAGACACCGACGAGTCGCGCAATGAACCGCAATGGACACAAGGAATTATTGATGCTCTGGCTTGGATAGGCATCGATAGCAAT
>JBIKID010000108.1:0-4017 GCA_044361815.1 Ilumatobacteraceae bacterium
CCTATTGTGTCGTACTCGTTTTCAGGAATCTTCGTTGAGATCTCATCGTTGAGTCGACCGATCGGCATCGACCCATCTACAAGCAGATCACCATTGGGCAAAACCCTGAGAGAATCATCTTCGTCATCATGTTCATCGACAATTTCGCCAACTAATTCTTCTAAGCAATCTTCTAACGTCGCAAGCCCTGTGACACTGCCATATTCGTCGGCAACGATCACCATGTGAAATTTCTTTGCTTGCATTCCGCGCATCAAATCAGCAACGAGCTTTGTCTCAGGTACAACTTCAACGGTTCGGACCAAGTCGCGCAAAATATTGGCACCTTTGCCAGAACGCTCGGCAATCACCAAATCTTTGACATACACAATGCCGACTACGTCATCGACATCGTCATCATCTTTCCTAAATACCGGCAAACGACTAAAGCCTTCCACGACGGCCTTATCGAGAGCTTCAGTTACTGTCATATCGTCATCAAGAAAGACCACATCGTGGCGCGGGACCATGATCTCACGCACCATGGTGTCACCAAACTCAATCACCGACTCAATGAGTTCGCGCTCTTCATGCTCGATCACGCTGTCTTGCGCAGCGGCTTCAACAATTCCCAAAAACTCTTGCTCGCCGATGAAAGGTCCTTGTGCTAGACCCTTGCCCTTTACGATCACGTTCGTGAGTCGTATAAGCAGTGCCGAAGTCATCCGAAGCGGCCAGAATCGCACGACAAATGCAATAGGGCGAGCAGTGATTGTTGCTCCCTTGATTGGGTTGAGTAGCGCGTACGTCTTTGGAACCGCCTCGGCGAGCACAAAGAACAAGACGACGTTCAGTGCAACACCCACCGCAACTCCAGCGGGGCCAAACAAACTATTTGCAACAATGCCAGTCAACGTGGCCTGGACAGTTTGCGAAACGTTGATGAGAAGCAACAATGGATTGACCCACATGGCTGGCTGAGCAGCCAAGCGCACGAGGGCTTTGCCAGATTTGGCGCCCTTTTCGGCAAGCGCGGCTGCACGAGGCTTTGTCATCTGCGACATACTCATTTCAGCAAGTGACAAAAAGATCAAAACAAACAACAGCACCACAATCACAAGCAGCATCCAAAGATCCAAAGTCGATGGTGCCTTAGCGAGTAGCGCGGTCATTGCTTTACCTCTGGTACATGTCGGAAATTATCTGGCGCAATCGAGTGCCAGTGAAAGGATTCGAGATGCTTTCGCTCAAGTGTCTGCATCGCTGTCGCTGCATCGGGCGTGTCGTGATCATTACCAAGTACATGCAAGATTCCGTGCACCAATAATAACGCCATCTCATCAATTTCATTACCTGCATGCACAGCTGCCTGCTTCGCTGCAATAGTCGGGCAAATCACAACGTCACCAAGAAGCAATGGCAGGTCAGCAATATCAAATTCGTTTTTATCAGGACCCTTTGTGAGCGCACCTGGCCCGGGCGTACGAGTTGCCTCAACAGCATCAAGCGGAAACGCCAACACATCGGTCGCATAATTGTTGCCCATGTATTGAGAATTCAATTGCTTCATAGTTTCTTCGTCTACGAAAACTACCGTGAGTTCAGCAGCACCCCGCACACCTTCGGCCTCCAAAACATCGAGCGCCAATGTCTGCCACCTGCCCAAATCGACAGCCACTGCGACCTGCTCATCCGCGCAAAATACTTCGGGTGAACCGTCTCCGCCCGTACGTCGCGGTTTCGACAAACCTGGACGAGTCTCAGCCATCGCGTTTCTTCCAGCTCGTATCTGAATTGATGCGAGCGTTCGTCACGCTTTCATATGCTGCAACAATGTCGGCAACAATGCGGTGACGAACCACATCGGTTGCGTCCAGATGAACGAAGGCTAAGTCTGGAATATCTGTCAACACGCGCTCAAGACCCAACAATCCACTTCGACCATCCGGTACGTCGACCTGTGTCGTGTCACCAGTAACAACGACCTTCGTACCAAAACCAATGCGTGTCAAAAACATCTTCATCTGCTCAGGCGTAGTGTTTTGCGCCTCGTCCAAGATCACAAAACTGTTGTTGAGCGTGCGTCCGCGCATAAATGCCAACGGAGCAACCTCGACGACTTGACGCTCTAGAAACAACTTTGCCTGCTCTGCACCAACCATGTCATGCATTGCGTCATACAACGGTCGAAGGTAAGGATCAATCTTGGCTGCAAGATCACCTGGCAGAAAACCCAAACGTTCGCCAGCCTCTACAGCAGGACGCGTAAGAATTATTCGCTGCACTCGTTTCATCTGCAATGCTTCGACTGCCATCGCAACTGCAAGCCAACTCTTTCCTGTACCTGCAGGCCCCACGCCAAATGTCACGACATTGTCTCGAATGGCTTCTACGTATCTACGTTGTCCGGCTGTCTTTGCACGAATTACTCGCCCACCGCTCGTTCGCAAAATCTCTTCGGTCAAAATCCGACTTGGGCTTTGATTGGCACGCACCATAACGATGGACCGTATGACGACTGATCGATCGAGGTTCTCGCCCCGCTGAAGAAGCTCGGTGAGTTCTTCAAACAACTTGCTCACCAATGTCGCGTCAGCACCGCTGATGGAAATCTCATTCCCCCGCACATGGATTGCACAACTTGGAAACTCATCTTCGATATAACGCAGGTGTTCATCACGTTCGCCGAGAAGGCCTGCCATCAAGTGCGCACCAGAAACAACGAACGAAACGGTTGATGCCGACAGGTTGGATACGCTCATCGAAGGTTCATGCAGAGTGGCTGCAAATCAGATTCATGACTCTGTAAATCTAGCGCAATAAGCGAATTATCGTTTGTGCTGAACAGCCAATGCCTGAGTCTCTACCCCATCGCCAATTGATGTTGATTCAGGGCTATGAGCCGACTGAAAATCCAAGGCGTAATAGCGCTGCACCGTGAGGGGTAGCAACTGTGCTTCCCCGACCATTCGTGCCATCCGTCGCATGAGTTCTGCCGCACCGCCGGTTGCATTTGGCTGGTTATCTTCTGGCATGTCAAAAACAAGCAACGCACCTTCTCGCGCTTCTACTGCCATCGCTTGGCGAGCCATAAAAATACTTGCACCGCGCACCACATAACCTGGGTCGACTACCGCCCACACCACGTAGTGAACGAGTCCTGCCTTGAACTTCTCAGGAAAATTACGTTTAAAGTACTGCTCGCTGAGCCATCGGGTTTGCTTCACATCGGTGGCTACAAGAGTCATTGCCACCGGCATCGAGTCTTCCCACACCACCCAAGCACGGTTGGTTGGGTCTGTCAGTTGATCGTTGAACTCAAGCCGATCAAGCATCTCGTGAGTTACAGAGTCTTCGGCGGTGCGAAGATATGCGCGCGAATACAGCGTCCACAACTGATCCTTCAACGTTGGGTCGGTCACTGGAGAGTGACGAGTCACAAACATTCGGGCGGGTCCTTTGGAACAATCGACTTCGTGGGTGTTTCAAGGCGCCGCAAAGCGACGACTCGACTCCTCCGCCTGTTAAAAGAATAACCCATCCATACAGACAAAATCGGGATGTAGTACCGTTTTGCCAGTGAAAGCCGCGCCAATTGCACGAATTTCATTGGGCCTGATCGGCAGTGGGGTTGTCCTGGCTGTCACCAATTTGTTGGCCAATTCGGTTGGATTGAGTAACAAGTTGTATCTCGTTGCAACTGTGCAACTCGCTGTTGCCCTTGTATTTGCGGTGCGTGTAAACAAACCCAATCGTGCGGTTTGGCCGGTCTTGTTGTTGGTCGTTTTCTGTTCAGCCGTTGCACAAGTATTTGATGGAACATTCACGGACCAACCAAGTTTGCAGGCAATTCCAGAGGCACTGTTTCTCGCTGTCCAACTTTTGCTCGCTGGCGGACTGCTATTCATAGTGAGTAGCCGTTTAGGTAGCGATCCACTTTCGGTGCTCGCTGATGGACTCATCGTTGCACTCGGTGCGTGGTTTTTTATTTGGACTGTGTTGCTGCAGCCAACGATCGGCATGCAAAGTAGTACAACA
>JBIKID010000044.1:0-13161 GCA_044361815.1 Ilumatobacteraceae bacterium
GGTGGCGCCGTGCAAACTCGGATTCATAAACTAAACTGAGTTTTCGTCGCCTGGAAGGGGCCCCATGATCCGTTTGGAAAGTGTGACCAAGAGGTACGGCACCGAAACGGTGGCCGTTCGAGATGCAAGTTTCGATATCGCTAAAGGCGACTTCGTGTTTTTGGTTGGACCATCCGGATCTGGCAAGTCGACGTTGTTGCGACTGATCAACCGCCAAGAACAGCCTGAGCGTGGCGATGTTTGGGTAGCAGGACAAAACGTCAATCAAATGGCCGAGTCACGAGTTCCGTATCTGCGCCGCAATATGGGCAACGTGTTTCAGGACTATAAGTTGTTGCCCAACAAGACGGTTTTTGAAAACGTTGCATTTGCGCTCGAAGTGATCGGCAAGCCTCGACACGTCATCAATCGACAAGTACCCGTTGTACTGGAACTGGTTGGTCTTGCAGGCAAAGAAGATCGTTTTCCAGAGCAGTTGTCGGGCGGAGAGCAACAGCGTGTGTCGATCGCGCGAGCATTTGTGAATAGACCGCTGATCATGTTGGCCGATGAGCCAACCGGCAACCTCGACCCGGCTACAGGCGAGGGCATCATGGCATTGTTGGAAGAAATTAATCGCACCGGCACCACAGTGGTGATGGCAACGCACGATCATCGCGTGGTCAATGCAATGCGAAAGCGCGTTATTCAGCTTGACCGAGGAGTCATCGTGCGCGATCAAGAACGAGGGGTGTACGAATGATCGCCCGAATTGCATATGCATTTCGCGAGATGTGGGCAAGCTTTAGGCGCAATCTCACGCTCACTGTTGCAGCCATTCTTACATCGGCAATTGCACTGCTGTTAGTCGGAACAACATTTTTGATCCAACGAGCATTTGACAATTTGCTCGTGCAGTGGCGTGGCGACGTTGAGATGATTGTGTTTGTGCGCAGCGATGCAACGCCCGAGCAAATTTCATTGATCGACCAGACAATTAAGGCTGCACCAACCATTATTGATGCTGAAAAGTTGCAGTACCTAGACAAAACACAAAGTTACGAGGAAGCAAAGCGTATTTTTGTTGGTGACCCAGTCACGTTGAGTCTGTTAACTCCCGACAACATCCCGTCGCAGTTCAAGGTTGTTCCGATAACACAAGACCCAGAACTTGTGCGCAGTTTGAGCGAACAGTATCGATCGCTGCCTGGTGTGCAAGATGTAGCTCTTGCCGAAGATGAATTTCAAGTGATCTCTACGCTGTCTCGTTTTGTGCGAACCGTGACGTTGGTGATGTCACTCGTCTTGTTGTTCGTAGCGGTGGGACTGATCTGGAACACGATTCGCACAGCCATGTACGCGCGTAGGCGCGAAATAGAGGTGATGAAATTAGTTGGAGCAACAAACTGGTTCATCAGAGTTCCCTTCATGCTTGAAGGCTTGCTGCACGGTTTGCTCGGAGGTATTGCATCTTGTGGCGGGCTTTGGGTACTGAACTCCGCATGGACCAATGGCGTCGCTGGGTTTAAGCCGGGCACCGGAATCAGTTCGCTTATTGTTCCATCGGGATATCTGACTGGAGTGATGTTGATGATCCTTGCCATTGGAGCACTTGTTGGCGCGGTTGGTTCTGCCATTGCCGCTTCACGATTCTTGGACGTGTAGAGCAATGTCCACAAATGGAAAGTACACCGAGATCATCTATGAGGTGAGCAACAACATCGCCACCGTAACGTTGCATCGTCCAGACAATATGAACGCATTTACTGGCGTGATGATGAATGAGTTGTTGCAGGTTTTTGACGAGATCGATGCCGATGACAACGTGCGTGCAGTGATCGTTACGGGAAGCGGTCGGGCTTTTTGTGCAGGTGCCGACTTGTCGCATGGAGCAGACACATTTAGTGACGGCAAATTGAGTGGCCAGACACCGACGTCGGTGCGCCGTGATGGCGGCGGCATGGTGACTCTGCGCATGTTTAGGTGCAATAAGCCAATAATCGGTGCGATCAATGGAGCCGCTGTAGGCATTGGCGCGACAATGACGTTACCAATGGATATTCGCATCGCTGCCGACTCGGCCAAGATTGGCTTTGTGTTCACCCGTCGCGGCATTGTGCCCGAGGCGTGCTCGTCGTGGTTTTTGCCACGCCTCGTAGGTATTGCACAGGCCCAGGAATGGGTGTTGACCGGACGAGTATTTTTGGCTGACGAAGCACTGCGCGGTGGACTTGTGCGAAGCATTCATCCACAGGCAGAGCTGCTGCAAATTGCCCGCGGAATTGCAAAGGAAATCGTTGACAATGCGGCTCCAGTTTCGGTTGCACTTGCAAGGCAAATGATGTGGCGAATGCTTGGCGCGTCGCACCCGATGGAAGCACACCGAGTCGACTCTCGTGGCATTCAAGAGCGTGGACGTTCAGCCGATACTCGTGAAGGTGTTACGAGCTTTTTGCAAAAACGACCTGCTGTGTTTAGCGACAAGGTAACCACAGATGTGCCGGATGTTTTTGTGGGCTGGGAAGAACCAGAGTTTTTCTAGTTCATGAGTCTTTTTGAAGAAGTAGGCGGCTCACCGTTTTTTGATCAACTGGTTGAGCGATTCTATGAAGGGGTCGCAACAGATGATGTATTGCTGCCGTTATATCCAGAGCAGTCTGATTTGAGTGGAGCCAAAGAACGCCTCACGCTTTTTCTGCAGCAGTATTGGGGTGGTCCAACGACGTATAGCGATGAGCGCGGGCACCCACGACTACGACAAAGGCATTTTCCATTCGTAATCGGTGAACGCGAAAGAGATCGTTGGATGGTGCACATGATGGCAGCGGTCGATGAACTGTCACCCAATGATTCTGTGCATCAGCAATTGATGGAATACATGGCAATGGCATCCACTGCCATGATCAATTCGCCTAGCGCAACTATTTGAGCGCGTAGCACGCAATTGCGGTAGCCGACGCAACATTGAGTGAGTCAATTCCTACCGCCATGGGGATATTTGTCAGGATTGTGCACGCTTCGAGTGCTGCTTCGCTTAAACCCTGACGTTCAGACCCGAGTACAAGTGCGCGGGGTTGCGCATCGTCGAGGCGGAGTTGCGCCATAGGCACAACCGGCTTCGAATGGTGTTGCAACGTCATTCCAACGACTGCAAAGCCGCGGCTTGCAAGTTGATTCAACGTAGTAGAGATGCTGGGAATGCGGGCGTATGGCAGATTGAAGGTCGTGCCCATCGAGACACGCAACGCACGGCGGGTGAGTGGATCAGACGATGTGGTGTCGAGCAGCATTGCATCCCATCCAAGTGCGCAGGCGCTGCGAGCGATAGCGCCAACATTGCTGGGATTGTCGATGCAGTCAAGAATCACGAGGCGAGTAGATGAACCAATCAATGATTCCGCATCTAACAATGTCGGACGGTGAAAGACGCCGATCGCATCGAGCGGTACTCCAAGACCAGTCACTTCGCGCCGAACGTCGGCTGAAGCGCTCAACGTAATTCCGCCTTGCTTCGAGACATCGCCATCAAATTCTCGCGCACATTTCGGATCACACAACACCACTGAGGGTTTGCAGCCGGCTTCGAGTGCTCTACGAACGACGAGGTCACCTTCTGCAACAAACATTCCAGTCGATTCGAGGTTGTTGATTTGAGCAGCTTTGCGCTGTGCGATGGTGTTGAGCTGGCGTTCACGCCATCGGAATGCGTTCAGCCTTTCGTCGGCTGCATCGTCAACTTCGATTATCACTGGAAATCAATTTAGAACTGCCAAGGGAATGCGTCCCAGTTTGGGTCGCGCTTCTCGAGAAACGCATTGCGTCCCTCTTCGGCCTCGTCGGTCATGTAAGCCAGCCGAGTAGCTTCGCCAGCAAAGACTTGTTGTCCAACAAGGCCGTCATCGATCAAGTTGAAAGAAAACTTGAGCATTCGCTGAGCAGTTGGACTCTTTGAGTTGATTTCTTTAGCCCACTGCAATGCTGTTGCTTCAAGTTCGCTGTGGTCTACAACGGCATTGACCATTCCCATTCGCTGCGCATCATCGGCAGAATATTCACGGCCGAGGAAAAAGATTTCTCTTGCAAATTTTTGGCCAACTTGTCGCGCGAGATATGCGGAGCCAAAGCCGCCATCGAAGCTTGCGACATCAGCGTCGGTTTGTTTAAAGCGAGCGTGTTCTTTGCTGGCCAAGGTGAGGTCTGAGACCACGTGCAAACTGTGACCGCCACCGGCAGCCCAACCTGGCACAACGCAGATGACAATCTTCGGCATGAACCGGATCAAACGCTGCACTTCAAGAATGTGTAACCGACCGGTGCGACCTTGATTGATGGTGCTTGCAGTTTCGCCGTCGGCGTATTTGTAGCCATCTTTGCCACGAATCCGCTGGTCGCCTCCACTGCAAAATGCCCAGCCACCGTCTTTGGGCGATGGCCCATTGCCGGTCAGTAGCACGCAACCAACATCGGTTGATTGGCGTGCATGATCGAGGGCAACAAAGAGCTCGTCGACTGTTGCCGGACGGAAGGCGTTGCGCACCTCTGGTCGATTAAATGCGATGCGAACTGTGCCGTGGGCTAGTGCGCGGTGGTAGGTGATGTCATTAAACGAGAAACCTTCAACCTCGCGCCAAGCAGTTGGATCGAAGATGTCGGAAACTTGTTTGGTAGCCACAGTGTCATCTTACAAACTTGAAACGTTGGCGCGGTGTGCGTGCTCTGGGTGCTCGAGCACGAACCGTTCTGCCCACTCTTTTGAGGTTATGTCGGATTGTTTTTTGGTCAGTGGGGCAGGAACGGTGTCAACAGGAGAATCAATGTGGTTCATCACGAGGCGAACTGTTGCATCCATGTCGCGAGTCAGTTGCTCGTAGGTAATGTCAAGCGGCACGATGTTGTTGTCCACAAAATACTTTTGCCACTGGGTGTTTTCATCGGCAATGCGCGCAAGTGCGCTGATGATTGCATCGCTGTCATAAACCGGTTCCCGCTGCACTTCCATATTGCTGTTCCACGACTCACTTTGGGATGCGCGAACAAATGAAATCGCCTGGCGAATCTCGTTTTGGCGCATGATTCGTACCCATCGCACTGGCACACCCCAATAAGTTATGTCGATGCCTTGATCAAGCATGTGGCGCTTGTATTGGTTCCAATGCATTTTGATTCCGAACACTCCGTTTTGGGTGGTGTTGATTTCGGCAAGACGAGTCAGGTATGTCCTGTATGAACGTCGAGAAAAATAGGAAATATCTCTCCAGGCTGATCGGCCGAGCAGTTTGCGAAGCGCACTGATTGGCTTGCGAGTTGGGGTGATCATTGGCACCCCATATTTGTTGCGGAAGCGCACAAAGTTTTGTGTGTGGATGTTGAGGTATTCCACTGGGGTTCCAGCGGCCAAGGTGCCACGCAGTATTGAGCACAACAGTGTGGAGCCAGTGCGCTCGACCGAGGCAATGACCAGCAATTTTTTGGTTTCCACTCCTCAGATCCTAGGAGAAAGGGTCATTGCTGATACCGTTTTGCCGCAGTATTCAATACTCATTTCCCCCAACTCAACAGTACGGAGACTCCCGATGACAACTCAACTCACTCTTGCCGACTGGACAAAGCGCGCAGGTCAAAAAGTATCGCGCACACAGTTGTTCATCGATGGCAAGTTTGTAGATGCCGCAAGTGGAAAGACATTTGAATCGATCAATCCTCGTGATGGAAGTGTCATCGCACATGTTGCAGAGGGTGATGCCGAGGATGTCAATCGTGCGGTTGCAGTTGCAAAGCGCACGTTTGATGCCGGGATCTGGAGCGAGATGGCTCCACTCGACCGAAAGAATGTGATGCTCAAGTGGGCGCAGTTAATTCGCGATCATGCCGAAGAGTTGGCATTGCTTGAAACTATGAACTGTGGCAAACCAATCAGTGATTCGCTCAACGTTGACGTTGCTTCGTGTGCCAACAATATTCAGTGGTACGCCGAAACAATTGACAAGTTGTACGGAGAGATCGCACCGGTGCCACGTGATTCGATCGCATTGATCGAGCGCGAACCAATGGGCGTTGTCGGAGCAGTGGTTCCTTGGAACTATCCACTCATCATTAGTTCATGGAAAGTTGGAGCCGCACTTGCAGGCGGCAACTCAGTCATTCTCAAGCCTGCCGAGCAGTCACCTTTGTCTGCTTTGTTGTTTGCAGAACTCGCCGTGCAAGCCGGTTTACCAGCTGGCGTGTTCAACGTCGTTAACGGTTTCGGACCAAGCTGTGGTGGCACACTTGGCAAGCACATGGATGTCAACAAGTTGGCCTTTACTGGCTCGACCGAGGTTGGCAAATATTTCTTGAAGTACTCCGCTGAAAGTAATGCAAAAGCAGTTTCATTGGAATTGGGTGGCAAGACACCGCACGTGGTGTTGAGCGACTGCCCAGATATCGATGCTGCGGCATCGGCGATTGCATGGGGCGTGTTCTACAACGCTGGCCAAACATGCCATGCCGGAACCCGCATGGTTGTTGACCAAAAAATTGAAGACGAGTTGTTGCAAAAGATTCAGGATGTCTCAAAGACAATCATGCCTGGAGACACCTATGACCCGAAGACCGCCATGGGAACAATCGTGGATCGCTCGCAGTTCGATCGTGTCAACGAGTACATCAATATTGGTAAGAGTGAGGGAGCAATTGTGCACACGGGTGGTTCACCTGTCGAGCCAGTCAAGGGCGGCATCTTTATTCCACCAACTATTTTCAAGGGTGTAAAACCAGGTATGCGCATCGAGCAAGAAGAGATCTTCGGACCAGTACTTGGTTCAATTCGAGTAACCAACGACGAAGATGCAGTGCGTATTGCAAACGATTCGCAATATGGCCTTGGTGCTGCATTGTGGACACGCGACGTTTCAAAGGCTCACAAGATTGCCCGTCAATTGCGTGCGGGAACTGTATGGGTCAACACGTTTGATCGCAGTTCAATCACCACTCCTTTCGGCGGATTTAAGCAGTCGGGTACAGGGCGAGATCGCTCACTGCACTCAATCGAGGGATACACCAACTTAAAGACAACTTGGATTCAGTTATGACAGGAGAACATATGCGTTGCGGATTCATCGGACTAGGTCACATTGGCAAATTTTTGGCGGGCAGTTTGGTTCGCAATGGTTTCGAGGTCACTGTGTACGACCTCAATGCCGATGCAGCAGCACCACTAGTTGCCAAGGGCGCCAAATTGGCTGGCTCGATCAAGGAGTTGTGCGATGCATCTGACACGGTATTTACGTGCCTTCCATCGCCGCGCGCGATTGACGCGGTGGTTGCTGGTGCGGGTGGAGTGATTGAGTCACTAGCCGGACGTGCAACTCGCGCAACGTGGATCGACATGAGCACCAATGATCAAGACGAAACATTGCGTCTTGGTGCGATGTGTGAAACAAAGGGTATCAATGTCCTCGAGTCACCGGTAACTGGTGGTGTCCACAAAGCTGCGCATGGAGACATCACTGTGCTCGTTGGTGGCGAAGAAGCAGTCTTTAAAGCTCATGAAAAAGCTCTCAATGCAATGGGCCAACCAGTGCTGTACATCGGCAAGTTGGGGAGTGCTGCAGTTATCAAAGTAATCACCAACATGCTTGCATTCATTCACTTGGTTGCAGCGGGCGAAGCATTGATGCTGGCCAAACGCGGAGGCCTCGACCTCGGAGTGGCGTTTGAAGCGATCAAGCAATCGTCGGGCAATAGCTTTGTGCACGAAACAGAAAGCCAAGTAATTCTTAACGGCAGTTACAACATCAATTTCACGATGGACTTGGCACTCAAGGACATGGGTTTTGCACTTGGCTATGGCAAAGAGTTTGGTGTTCCACTTGCTTTGGCAACTTTGACAAATGAACAATTTGTCTTGGCGAAGGCTGCTTACGGCGGTGAAGCATGGTCATCGCAAGTAGTGAAGTTGCTCGAAGACGCAACTGGTTCAGATTTGCGAGCACCTGGTTTCCCTGCCGAATTGGAATAGGGTTCATCCAACGCGATAGGTGTTGTTGGGGGACGCATGAATCACGAGCAGACGCGCAAGGAGTTAGCAGCCGCATTTCGCTGGGCTGCCAGACTTGATTACCACGAAGGTATTGCAAACCATTTCAGTGCGGCAGTAAGTAGTGATGGTCAAGACTTTTTGATCAACACACGTGGAATGCATTTTTCTCGTGCACAAGCGAGTCGGCTGGCGTTAGTGACTTCATCTGATCGAGCGTCCGACCCAGTCGCAGAGAACGTAGACGCAACGGCATGGATTTTGCATTCATATATCCATCGCAATGTGCCGCGGGCAAGATGTATTTTGCACACACACATGCCATATGCAACGGCACTCGCAAGCCTGAAGGATTTTGAGTTTTTGATGCTGGATCAAAATGCGTGCCGTTTTTATGACCGCATCGCCTACGACCGCCATTACGCAGGCATGGCGCTCGAGCCAACCGAGGGTGAGCGTGTCGCTGCACTTCTCACTGACGGCAAGGACATTCTGTTTCTTGCCAACCATGGCGTATTGGTGGTGGCCAACACGATTGCACAAGCCTTTGACGAGCTGTACTACCTCGAAAAAGCAGCCCAACTTCAGGTCATCGCGCTCTCGACGGGACGCGAACTACAACTCATAGATAATGAGACCGCAGCCCTCGCGTGCAAGCAGTGGCGCGAATACCCAGAGGCAGCCGAGTTGCATCTTGCAGCCATGATGGACATTCTCGACATCGAGTCAGCCGACTACATTAAGTAAGGCACTTCAGCCCCCATCCAGTCGAAGAAAAGAGTGTTCGTCATGAAAGCAGCAGTTTGTCGCGAGTTTGGTAAGCCACTAGTAATTGAAGATGTTCAACTTGCCGATGCAGGTCCAGGCGAAGTTCGCGTCAAGGTTTCGGCGGTCGCAATTTGCCATAGTGATATTTCGTATGCCGATGGAGCATGGGGTGGCACATTGCCAGCCATCTATGGTCACGAGTGCGCTGGCGTTGTTGAAAAAGTGGGCGCTGATGTCACAACGGTAAAAGTGGGCGAGCATGTTGTCGTCACATTGATTCGCTCGTGCGGACACTGCCACGGTTGCAGCATGGGTAACCCTGTTACGTGTAGCACGCAGTTTCCTCTCGATGCCAAGTCGCCGATCACTGATGCGAAGGGCAACTCGGTTGTACAGAGCATGCGAACAAGTGGCTTTGCAGAGTTCGTTCTCGTGCATGAGTCGCAATGTGTGGCAGTTCCAAAAACCATTCCGATGGCAAGCGCATCGCTTCTTGCGTGCGGCGTCATCACGGGCTTTGGTGCAGTGACCAATACAGCAAAAGTTCCTGCTGGTAGTCACGTTGTTGTTATCGGAACTGGTGGAGTAGGTCTCAATGCAATTCAGGGTGCTCGCGTCAGTGGCGCACGTACGGTCATTGCTATTGACATCGCCGACAACAAGATTGCGGCGGCCAAAGAGTTTGGTGCAACACACGGTGTTAATTCAAAAACCGAAAATGTTGCCGAGCGAGTACTCGAACTCACAGATGGTCGCGGCGCTGACTACGTGTTCGTAACTGTTGGTGTGAAGTCAGCATTTGACTCGTCATATGGCATGTTGGCCAAGAGCGGTTCGGTGGTGCTGGTGGGTATGCCAGCGAGTGGCGTGATGTCGGAAATCGATCCAGGAACTATGGCTGCTTACAGCCAAAACATCCTGGGTTCAAAGATGGGTTCCGCGCGCATTCAGGTTGATATTCCAAACCTTGTCGGTTTGTACAACCAAGGTCGGGTCAAGTTGGATGAACTCGTTACCAAGACATATCCAATCGAAGAAATCAATGAGGCAATTGACGCAGTGAAGCGCGGCGAAGCACTTCGCAACGTGATTGTGTTCTAGGTAACTTCCAACTCATGAAAATTGTCGACGTCAAAACATTTGTGGTGGGCAACCCACCGCCGCGTTTCGGTGGTCGCTATTTTATTTTTGTCAAACTCACCACTGATTCCGGCATTACGGGAATTGGTGAGGTATACACGGCCACCTATTCTCCACATCTTGTCGCCAAGATGATTGAAGAAGTTGCTCAACGACATGTCATTGGAAGCGATCCATTCCATATTGAGATGATGTGGCGCAATGTGTACGGTCGCGGATATTCGTTGCGACCAGACCTCACAACGGGTGGCATCGTGAGTGGTATTGAGATGGCCATGTGGGACATCTGCGGCAAAGAGACTGGCAAGCCGGTCTACGAATTGCTGGGTGGTCGAGTGCACGAAAAATTGCGCGCATATACCTATCTCTATCCACCAGTCGGGGTTGATGTGTACGCCGATGACCCGGTGTACAACGATCCGGATGCTGCTGCAGAGGCGGCGGTGCGTGAAGTCGAACGTGGCTTTACTGGAGTCAAGTTTGATCCAGCGGGAAGATACTCGGTGTTTGATGGTCGCCAACCTGCGTTGCACGCGATGGACCTCTCGGTCAAGATGGTGCGCGCGGTGCGTGAAGCCATTGGCACTCGTGCCGACATTTTGTTTGGTACTCACGGACAATTCAGTGCATCTGGAGCAATCCGACTTGCTAAGCAACTCGAAAAGTATGACCCGTTGTGGTTTGAAGAACCCGTCCCACCAGATTCCCCAGAAGAAATTGCCAAGGTTGCTCGCGCAACAAGCATTCCTATTTCGGCAGGCGAGCGATTGACAACGAAGTACGAATTTCACCAGCTCCTCAAAACTGGAGCAGCATCAATATTGCAACCAAACCTAGGGCGTTGTGGTGGATTGCTTGAAGGCAAGAAAATTGCATCAATGGCCGAGGTGTATCACGCGCAGATCGCACCACACCTGTATTGCGGTCCAGTGGTTGCCGCTGCCAACATTCAACTTGCTACGTGTACGCCAAACTTTTTGATTCTTGAAACTATTCAGGGATGGCAAGGTTTCCATGCCGAACTTGTAAAAACGTCGATCAAGTTTGAGGGTGGGTTCATCATTCCTCCGACCGAACCTGGTTTGGGTATTGAACTGAACGAGAAAGTTGCTCTCGCCAATCCATATACCGGCAGTGAGCTGCACCTCGAGATGAGTTCGGTACCAGCAACACTGCAGTAGTTTTTAGACATCATGCCTCTTGGTCGCGCAATCCCACTGTGGCAAGAGGGTGTGCAGTTTGGTGCAGCCACTCAACGTGGCGCTGTGTCTGGTGTTATCGAATCTGATGTCGTCATTGTCGGTGGTGGCTACACCGGTTTGTGGACGGCTTTTTATCTCAAGCAACTCGCTCCACATTTGTCGATATCGATCATTGAGTCTCAATTTGTTGGTTTTGGGGGTAGCGGCCGTAATGGCGGTTGGTGTAGTGCTTTTTTACCTATGTCGCCAAGCGAGATGTCGGCTGAGCATGGTGCGCAAGCGATGCGTTTCTTGCAAGACCAGATGTTTGCAACTGTGGATGAGATTGCACATGTTGCCCAGACACATGATTTCGACTGCGATTTTCACAAAGGCGGCACTATTACGTCGGCCTCAGACCCCGCGCATGTCGAGCGTTTGCATCACTACATAGATGATTGGCATGCTGCTGGCTTTAGCGACACCGATATGACTTGGGAAAGTGCCGACCAGATTTCTCAGCGCATTCACGTTTCATCCACTTTGGGTGGCATGTACAGCCCGCATTGTGCCGTAGTGAACCCCTGGAAGTTGGTAACAGGGTTGGCTCAAACAGTTGAGAGCCTTGGCGTTGTGGTCTATGAAAACTCTCGTGCGCTCTCGATAGGGCCGCGAAGAGTTGTGCTGGAGCATGGTGAAGTTCGTGCCAAATGGGTAGTCAATGCTCTTGAGTCCTTCACGTCGCAACTTCCATCAAGCAAAAGAAAGATTGTTCCGTTGTATTCGTTGATGGTGGCAACCGAACCGCTTTCAGAATCTGTGTGGCGTTCTCTCGGTTGGGCTCATCGTGAAACATTTGCTGATGGCCGCAACATGGTCACGTATGCGCAACGAACGGCAGACGGTCGTATTGCATTTGGGGGGCGAGGAGCGCCGTATCACTTCGGGTCGAGTATCTCTGATCGTTACGACCGCAATACAACAATTCATGGTCGTCTCGAGCAAACTGTGCAAGAGATATTTCCTCAGGTTGCCGACGCTCAATTCACGCATCACTGGGGTGGCCCAGTTGGTGCGCCACGAGACTGGCATGCGTTTGCCAATGTTGATACTGAAACGGGTCTTTGTGCAGGCGGCGGATACGTGGGCGATGGAGTTGCTCTTTCCAACCTGGTCGGCCGAACACTTGCGCACCAAATAGCCAATACCGGCGATGCATTGACCAGGTCTGCGCTTGTCAATCATCAGTCAAAAAAGTGGGAAGTTGAGCCACTGCGTTGGCTGGGGGTCAACTCGCTGTTGGCACTGACCGAATATGCCGACAAGTCAGAGCGACGCACTCATCGACCAATGAAGCGGTTACTCGCCCTACGCGATGGGCTATTGGGATGAGGTTGGCATTTGTGTGCACTCACCGTAGGGTCGTGTGTGTGAAGTCTCTTGCACACAACTCCCATCATCACGTTCATCACGTGTCACGTCGGGCTCTTGTGTAGCGCATCCAAACTCTCACAAGTTTTTCACAGCCCGTCGGTTTATCCGGCGGGTTTTTTGTTTTTCCAGGGCAAGTTTCAACTATCAGATCGAGAAAGCAGGAAGTAATGAACAACGAAGTAATGAATAGCGAAAATGTAACGCAAGTAGATCTTGACTTCGGGAAGTTGGATGGACTCCTGGCGGTAGTTATTCAAGATGCAAAGACGCAACGAGTGCTCATGGTTGGGTTTATGAATGCGGAGGCGTATGCACGAACACTCGAAACTGGTTTTGTTGTCTTTTTTAGCCGCTCGCGCAACAAATTGTGGATGAAGGGTGAAACGTCGGGTCACACACTGCAGGTTGTCTCGATGTCAACTGACTGTGATCGGGATGCTCTTCTGATTTCGGTGAATGCTGCCGGTCCAGGTGTTTGCCACGAGGGTTTTGAGAGTTGTTTTTCACGCACTCGGGTTAACAACAACTGGATTGTTTCCGACCCACAAACCTTTTCACCAACCGATGTATATAGCGACGCGAAAGAGGTAGTCAAATGAGTAATCAATCAATTTTGAAACTCGGAATTCCTAAAGGAAGTCT
>JBIKID010000109.1:0-3956 GCA_044361815.1 Ilumatobacteraceae bacterium
TCGTAGATGTAGCCATAGATCGGAATGTTTTTCGGCACCAATGGGTGATTTCTAATCCGGCTGACATCTTCAACAACACTTTTCGGATTATCTGTAATGGTGTGCCAATTGATGTATTTGCCTTCAGTCGAACCTGGTCCTTTGCCGATATCGGTGAAACCATCGGCGCCAAGGGCGGCAGTTTCAAGACTTGATTGCAGCAAGCCACTCATGACGTCGTTTGTGAAAAACTCCATGCCGCAATTGGAGTGGTGAATGACGAACCATTCCTTGGTGCCGAGAAGTTTGTAGGAAATGACAAGCGAGCGAATTGCATCATCGGTTGCTCTTCCTCCAGCGTTGCGAATGACGTGTGCATCACCTTCTGAGAGACCGGCGTATTTGGCTGGGTCAAGTCGAGCGTCCATGCATGTCAAAATCGCAAACTGACGTGCTGGTGGGAGGGCCAGAGTGCCTCTGGCGCCGAATGACGCAACATAGGAATCGTTTGCACTGAGAACTTCTTTGAGAACTGACATGGTGTGCTCCTTGTTTGTTGAAATACGATAATTATGATCATTTTAGTCATATTTAGAAATAGATTCCAAATCGGGCCAAATCACATGTCCTGTATGGGTTTCCTGGGCCGCTAACTAGCGGGCTGCAAGCCAAGCTGGGCGAGAAGCCTCAAACTTGGATATCGCATCTGCGTCAGCCAACGTAATGCTGATGTCGTCAAGACCATTTATAAAACGCTGCTGAGTCTCGGTGTCCATGTCGAACTTTTCGGTGATTCCGGCGCTTGGGATCTCGACGGTAAAGCGGTGCAAGTCAATGGTGATTTCGGCTGTGGCATCGTTTTCAATGACTGCCCAAATGCGATTGACGGTTGGCTCTGAAAGAACGATTGGCAACAAACCATTTTTTGTGCAGTTGTTGCGGAAGATGTCGCTGAAGCTCGGTGCGATTACGGCATCGAATCCGCCTTGCTGAAGTGCCCACACGGCATGTTCGCGTGAAGAGCCAACTCCAAAGCTTGGACCTGCAACTAATACAGATGCGCCAACGTAACGCTCGTCATTCAATACGAAGTTGCGATCATCGCGCCAAGTGGAGAACAAACCTTTTTCGAAACCTGTTCGCTCGACGCGCTTGAGCCACTCTGCAGGAATGATCTGGTCGGTATCGACATCTGAGCGCTTGAGTGGAACGCCGCGACCGCTGATGATGCTTACTTTTTTCATGACGCGGTGCTCATTTCAAATCTGCTGGAGTAGCGAAGTGACCAGCCACTGCTGTGGCTGCTGCAATTTGTGGTGAAACAAGATGCGTACGGCCTCCGCGGCCCTGGCGGCCTTCGAAGTTGCGGTTAGAAGTAGATGCACTGCGCTCATTTTGTGCAAGCTTGTCTGGGTTCATTGCCAAGCACATTGAGCAACCAGGCTCGCGCCAATCAACTCCTGCTGCAATGAAAATCTTGTCGAGACCTTCGGCTTCGGCCTGTTTTTTTACTTGGTGGCTACCAGGCACGACCATCACGCGCTTGACGGTGACGGTGCGGCCTTCAAATACAGAGGCAGCGGCGCGCAAGTCTTCAATGCGACTGTTGGTGCACGAACCGATAAACACGGTGTCGACAGTGATGTCGCGAATTGGAGTGCCTGCAGTGAGACCCATATATGTGAGGGCTCGAGCAACGGTGTCGCGTGCTGTTGCGTCGGCGTAATCATCTGGGTTTGGAATGCAGTCATCGATGCCAAGCACTTGAGCAGGGTTGGTGCCCCACGTGATTTGCGGCTTGATGGTTGAAGCATCAATTACTACTTCTTTGTCCCATGCTGCACCTTCGTCAGAAACGAGAGTGCGCCACTCGGCAACTGCTTGGTCCCATGCTGCACCCGCTGGTGCGTACTCGCGACCTTGTAGGTAGTCAAACGTGATGTCGTCTGGCGCAATGAGACCAGCCTTTGCGCCGGCTTCGATTGACATGTTGCACACAGTCATGCGACCTTCCATCGACAGCGAACGAATTGCAGACCCGCGATATTCGATGACGTGGCCAATGCCGCCGCCCGTGCCGATTTGACCGATGATTGCCAAGATCACATCCTTTGCAGTAACGCCAGGTGAGAGCGTGCCATCAACTGTGACGCTCATCCACTTTGGACGCGTTTGTGGAAGCGTCTGAGTTGCAAGTACGTGTTCGACTTCGCTTGTGCCGATACCAAATGCAAGTGCACCGAATGCGCCGTGCGTTGCCGTGTGGCTGTCGCCGCACACAATGGTCATGCCGGGAAGAGTGCGACCTTGCTCTGGCCCAATGACGTGCACGATGCCTTGTTTCGGATCGCCCATTGGGTACAGCGTGATACCGAACTCTTTGGCGTTTGCGCGCATGACGTCGATTTGTTTTGCCGAGATTGGGTCGGCAATTGGCAAGTGGATGTCTTTGGTCGGCACGTTGTGATCTTCGGTTGCAACGGTGAGATCTGGGCGGCGAACTTTGCGATTGTTGATGCGCAGTCCATCAAATGCCTGCGGGCTTGTCACTTCGTGAACAAGGTGCAAATCGATGTACAACAACTCGGCGTCACCAGGAGCGTTGTTGACCATGTGGCGGTCCCACACTTTTTGCGGCAAGGTCAGTGGGCGCGCGGTCGGATTTGCCATTCCTCTATTCTGCCGTGATTTCTGCAAAAAATCACCGTTGCACTGCACTTGGTGTTGCCTCGTGCACACATCGGGGCATGACAAAACACACAAATACTCCAGTAGCCCTAGCCACCTGCGTTGAACAGAGCCTGCATATGTCGCTCGACGGATTTGATCTCAAGCGTGCCCGTTTATACGGCATCAGCGTGGTGGACGCAGGTGGCGTTAATCGGCTCGAGGACGGCGCATTACGAATCACATTTCTTGCCGAGCACGGTGACGTCTATGAATTGATCGATGCGCCGACAAGTGCCATTGTGAGAATGTTTGATGCCGCAGTGGTGCTGACCTGCGGATGGGCTGCGCCGATTGACCGCAGTCATGGGAGTGACGGTGATGACGAAGTTGATGACGAAGTTGATGAAGATGCAAACGAAAAGGTTCCACCAAGTCAGCACCCACAAAGGCGTCGAGTGCGGCTGGTGGTAGTGGTGGGAGACCAGGGTGTTGGATCGGTGTTGCGATTTGCCGATACGCCCAAGGAAATTGTGACCGACGCTGGCTCTGCTCGCGGCAGCTTGGCCGATGCGGTAACCAACCTTTGGTTTGACAGTCCAGTGCATGTGGCGCGATCCACTAGCGCGATCTAGTAGCAAAAACTAGTAGGTAGTTGATCTGCCGATAACTTGAAGGTGTGAGTACATGGGCGCAAGAGGTGCGACAACTTGCCAAAGATCGAGACGCCGTTATTTTGGCGCACAATTATCAGCTGCCCGAAATTCAGGATGTAGCTGACCACGTAGGTGACTCACTCGCGCTGTCGCGCATTGCATCGCAAGTCAAAGAATCAACAATCATTTTCTGCGGTGTGCACTTCATGGCCGAGACCGCAAAAATCTTGAGTTACGACAAGACAGTGATCATTCCTGATGCGCGTGCCGGCTGCTCACTTGCAGACACCATTAACGCCGAACAGTTGCGCATGTGGAAAGCCGAACACCCTGGTGCAGTTGTGGTGAGTTACGTCAACACAACAGCGGCGGTAAAGGCCGAGACAGATATTTGTTGCACGTCATCGAACGCAGTGGAAGTTGTGCAGTCGATAGACCCAAACACAGAAATTCTGTTTTGCCCAGATCAATTTTTGGGAGCACACGCACAACGCGCAACCGGTCGCACCAACATGCACATTTGGATGGGCGAGTGTCATGTGCATGCAGGTATCAATGGCCAAGACTTGAAGGCGATGGTTGCAGCCGAACCAGATGCAGAGTTGTTTATTCATCCAGAATGCGGATGCGCGACCTCGGCGATGTATTTGGCCT
>JBIKID010000006.1:0-40899 GCA_044361815.1 Ilumatobacteraceae bacterium
CCACGAGTCGCCGAGCCAGTCGTGAAACTTGATCTCGCCTTGGGTGGTTTGGGCGGTGAAGTCTGGTGCGATGTCTCCGAGACGAACTGACATGAGTGGCTCCTTGGTTTGGTTGTCTAATTGGCCGGCGAACTAGTGGGTGGTCAGCATATCGGAAACCCGACCAAACTTGTCAACTTTGAGAGATGTCGATTCCAAAGGCCTTTTTGAAGGTTTTTTCGTAATCTGCATCGTTTTCAACTGCGCCGAGTGCGATCCAATCGGCGTCGCTCATCTTGGCGCGCCCTTCAATGAATTCGTTGCCACCCCACGAACATGGGTATCGCAATTGAGGAGTGTCGGTCGTGATGGCGTGATGAATGAGTGCACCAACTTCGGTTGGGTCGGTGGCGTGTGGAATGCCGGCGGCATAAAACTGCAACATGCGTCGATAGTGCGAGTCGTATGCGCCACTTGCGTTCGGTGCTTCAAGATTTTTCATGAATATCGATGACTTGGTGATACCGGGTTCGATCATGACGACGCGAATACCGAATGGTGCGACTTCGTGCGCAAGACCTTCGGTGAGCCCTTCAAGCGCCCACTTAGAAGTGACGTACGGTGATTGCGCAACAGCGGCGATACGACCAACAATTGATGAAATATTGACGATGGTGCCACTCTTGGCTGCGCGCATTTGTGGCAGCACTTGTTGCGTGCAACGCACTACACCAACCACGTTGACATTGAACGAATCAAAATATTGCTCGGGTGTCGTTTCTTCAGTGACTCCGTTGCCACCGATGCCAGCGTTGTTGACAAGCACATCAACGCGGGGCGTCGCGCGGAAAATATCGGCAAAACCTTGGCGCACAGATTCGTCATCAGCAACATCCATCTCGACGAGTTCGATCGCTACGCCAAGTTTTTCGGCAAGTGTCATGAGTTTGGCTGCTTTGTCGAGACTGCGCACGGTGCCAAACACCCGGTAACCCTGCTGAGCAAGGTAAATGGCGGTAGCGCGACCGATACCCGAGTTGGCCCCGGTAACTACGGCAACGGGCTGTGGTTTCGATGTTTGTTGTTCGCTCATCTGCTCAGCATATTGCGTAATTCCTATAAGAAATTCTTCGCTGTGCGCGTGCAGAAGGCAAGCAAGTAGCCTCCGCGCATGGCTCATGCGCACACACAACCAGCAAATCTTCCAGTCACCCTCGGCACGCTTCGGGCATCCGGGTGGCAATCTCTGCCAGTCAAAGAAGAGCTTCGCCGCAATGCAGTCAAGCGCATTGCAGCAGGCCTTCCATTATTTGAAGGAGTGCTCGGTTATGAAGACACGGTGATGCCACAACTTGAAAACGCATTGCTCGCGGGTCATGATGTCATTTTTCTTGGCGAGCGCGGTCAGGCAAAGACGCGCATCATTCGCTCACTCACTGGTTTGCTTGATGAGTGGATGCCAATTATTGCGGGCAGCGAGATCAACGATGATCCGTACAACGCGGTGTCGCGACATGCTCGCGAATTGGTGGCTACGCATGGCGAAGAAACTCCCATTGCGTGGGTGCACTCGAGCGATCGGTACGGAGAAAAACTTGCTACTCCAGATACATCAGTTTCAGATTTAATTGGTGAAGTCGACCCAATCAAGGTTGCTGAAGGTCGTTATTTGTCAGATGAATTGACGATTCACTACGGCCTTGTACCACGTACAAACCGCGGTATTTTTGCAATTAACGAGCTGCCAGACTTGGCCGAAAGAATTCAGGTCGGCTTACTCAACGTACTCGAAGAGCGCGACGTACAGATTCGTGGTTACAAAATTCGGTTGCCGCTCGACGTCATGCTTGTCGCTTCTGCGAACCCCGAGGACTACACCAATCGTGGCCGCATGATCACGCCGCTTAAAGACCGTTTTGGTAGCCAAATTCGCACGCACTATCCACTTGAAGTCTCCACCGAAATGGACATCGTGCGTCAGGAAGCGCGTTCTTCATCGATCGGTGATGTGCATGTGCAGTGGCCAGAATTTATGGAAGAGATCATCACGACCATCAGTCATGTTGCGCGCTCGAGTTCGCAAGTCAATCAGCGCAGTGGTGTGAGTGTGCGTTTGTCGGTCAGCAATTACGAGACATTGGCCGCAAATGCAGTGCGCCGCGCACTTCGTGTTGGAGAAACCGATGTTGCACCACGTGTGAGTGATCTTGCTGCGCTTGCTGCTTCAACTTCGGGCAAAATCGAAATTGAAAGCATGGAAGAGGGGCGTGAGTCTCAGATCCTTCAAAATTTTGTAAAGGCAGCCGTATTGCAAGTGTTTAAAAAACGAGTTTCCTCGGCAAAAATCGGCGAAGTAATTGCTTTGTTCGAGGGCGGTGTGATTGCACATGCCGGAGAAGACATCGCATCCGCTCAATATGTTGAACTCTTCAACCAAGTTCCGCCACTTCGTGAACTCGTTGTGGCAGCGGTAGGCAACACTGAGTCTGTTGCTCAAATTGCTAGCGGTGTCGAATTTGTTCTGGAAGGTTTGCACCTTTCGAAGCGTCTTAACAAAGACGAATCTGGTTCGCGCGCAACATACCGCTCACGGACGTAATACTCGGAAGAAAGCGCTCAATTAACGAAGTACGAAAGCTTTAGCCGACGAACGGTGAGCGAGTCCAAAAGTCGTTGATGTCGTAACGACCGTCGATTAATGGTTCACCTGCAAGTGAAACCACTTCAATCGGCTTGGAGAAACCTGGCAAATTGACTGGGCTGTGTGGCACGGCAAATACACCAACAGGCAAATCTGTGGCTTGATCTGCTGGTATCAACGTGCCAATTCCAACTGCTGCGTCGCAGAGACGTGCAGCCAAGTTTGGCGCGTTTCCGATGTAGTCCTGGCCTTCGAACAACATGGTGTCGCCAGTTGCGATTCCGATGCGCAACGAAAGTGGTGCGCATGCAGTGACTGCATGGCGTTGTAATTCGAGCGCAAATGTGATGCCATCGATTGCTTCTACGGCGACTGCCATCAGTCCGTCACCCAAGTACTTGTCGATTCGCACGCCTTGGTGCGAACCTACGGCTCGAGCAACCCCACGAAACTGGGTGAGCAGCTGCGCTGCTGCGCCGTCGCCAAAACTCTCGGTGTAATTGGTGAACCCTGAGAGGTCAACGAAAATGAACGTTCTTCCGAAGCGCATATTGAGCCTCAGCCTAGGGGTGTGACCAATGTCTTGCCACAGCGTTTAGCACTAATGTTCGGGCATGCCTTCTCAGTTCACCTATTCGAGATGGGACGGCTCGCAACGAGGGTTCGATCTCGACGCCGAAGGGTTACTGGGCGAGTTGGCAGACGATTTGCTGTACCACGGCGATGTCAACAGCGCGTTGCGCAAACTCATGCAAGACGGAATGCGCGACATCAACGGCGACCGCATTGCGGGGATGCGCGAAATGATGGAGCGCCTGCGCGAAAAGCGTGAGTCAATTCAGGAGCGCGGAGATCTTGGCGGCGTGTATTCCGAGATAGCGGATGAACTCAATGACGTCGTCGACGAAGAGCGTCACGCGATCGAGAACTACACCACGGAAGCAAAGAACTCGGGTGATCAGCGTCGCGCAGAAATGGCAGAACAGTCTGCGATGGAACGTAATTTCCGTCTTGACATGTTGCCTGCAGACTTGGCAGGCAAAATTGCCGAACTTCAGCACTATGACTTTCAATCAAAACAAGCTCAACTACGTTTTGAGCAGTTGATCGAGAAGTTGCGTGAGCAATTGATGCAACAACATCTCGATCAGATGTCTGGAGAAATGCAAAAACTTACTCCAGAGGACATGCAGCGCATGAAAGACATGATGTCAGAACTCAACGCAATGCTCGAGCGACGTCAGCAGGGAGAGGATCCGAAGTTTGAAGATTTCATGAAAAAGTTTGGTGACTTTTTTCCTGAGAATCCGGAAACGCTCGACGAACTACTTGAGATCATGGCCCAACGTATGGCTGCAGGTCAGGCGATGCTCAATTCGATGACCCCCGAGCAACGAGCACAGTTGCAACAGCTCTCCGAGCAACTTCTCGAAGACATGGATTTGCGCTGGCAGATGGATCAATTATCGAAGAATCTGCAGTCGATGTTTCCGCAGGCCGGATGGCAAAAAAGTTACGATTTTTCTGGTCAAGACCCACTCGGTTTCGCCGAGGCGATGCAGTCGATGCAGGAGCTGTCCGAGCTGGATCAACTAGAAAACCTCATGAAAAACGCAGCAAATCCTGCTGCTTTGGCCGAGGCAGATTTGGACAGGGTGCGCGAATTGCTCGGAGAGGACTCCGCAAAGTCACTCGAGAAACTCTCGCAATTAACCCAGATGATGAAGGATGCGGGGCTCATTGATCAGTCGGATGGCCGCCTACAACTCACACCTCGGGGCATCAGACAACTTGGCGCGAAGGCTCTGCAGGATCTGTTTGGCAATTTGTCAAAAGACATGATTGGTCAACATCAGATCGACAAGATCGGCACCGGTCACGAACGTGCCAACGACACGAAACCGTACGAGTTTGGCGACTCATTTCGCCTCGATCTTCATGGAACGTTGCGTAACGCATTGCGACGTGGCGGACCAGGGTTACCAATCAAACTTTCACAAGATGATTTCGAGATCGAACGAATGGAACATTCAACGAGATCATCGACGGTGTTGCTACTCGACCTTTCGTTGTCGATGCCAATGCGCGACAATTTTTTGCCTGCCAAAAAGGTGGCGATGGCCCTCCATCACCTGATTTCATCGCAATTTCCAAGGGATTATCTGGGTGTCGTCGGGTTTGGTGCAACGGCTCGCGAACTCGCGGCCGAGCGCATTCCGGAAGTGAGTTGGGACTTCTCGTATGGCACAAACATGCATCACGCGTTCACATTGGCGCGCAAGTTACTTGCACGCCAAACCGGCAACAAACAGATCATCATGATTACTGATGGTGAGCCAACTGCTCACGTGATGTCATCGGGCGAGATATTTTTTAACTATCCACCAGTGCGAGAGACAGTTGAAATCACTCTTCGCGAGGCATTGCGATGTACAAAAGAATCAATTCGGATTAATACTTTTATGTTGGATGCCGACAATGGTTTGCGACATTTCATCGAACAATTGACCAAAATCAACGGTGGACGTGCGTTTTTCACATCTCCTGAAACCCTTGGTGACTATGTCTTAATTGATTATTTGGAACACAAACGCAACATTTCACGTGGGCGATCGGCGAGTGCAACTTCACAGAGGTGATGGTCAAAGTTTCTGATCAAAAATCTGCGACCAATCAAATTGCGCCCAATATTTGCATTTTGTCTGCGAATTTGGCAGAATGACACAGTTGTAATTACCTCGATGTAGGCGCGTTCTCGCGACTAACTCGAGTCCATCAAGAAGTTAACGGAGGCAATTTACGTGGAAGACGAACAAATAGCGCTGAGCGCAGACCGAGCCTGGCAAGATCAAGCCAACTGTCTCGGTGTCGACCCAGACTTGTTCTTCCCAGAACGTGGTGCATCTACTCGCGAAGCCAAAGAGGTATGTCGCGGTTGTGTAGTGCGCAATGATTGTCTCGAATACGCGCTCGACAATGGCGAGAAGTTCGGTATCTGGGGCGGTCTTTCTGAGCGTGAGCGTCGTCGTTTGCGTCGTCAGCGCGCTCAATCAAGTCGCACTATCGCAACTGCGTAATTAATTCGCGAGTTTGCGGTTTCGCGCAGCCATTGTTGACTCAATAGTTTTTTCAGCGCTCAAATCAAGTTCGTTCCATCTGCTGCGCGGTATGCCGGCAAGTGCTCGAGCAGGCACCAAACCAACCAATTCGGCGCGGTCAATTTGGGCGTGTTGAGCAACGATGTCATATACCTGTTGTGGGCCAGTGACTGCATAATCGATCAGGTTCATGCTCACTTGCGCGCTACTGCCCACTTGCAGCCCGAGCGTACGTACCGAGTCACTGCGCAATAGAGCCGAAATTTGTTTGGCTTTTTCAAGCGTTGAGTCTTTGAGCCAGATGTTGTAGGCAATCAAAATTGGTCGTGCACCAACACACATTGCTCCTGCAGTGGGGTGTGGCATTGCCGGGCCAAAGTCGGGGAGTAAGTCAACAAAAGCATGCTTGCGTATGTAGGGCAACGTGCGCTCTGGTCCGTAGAGAAAACATGGCACCCCAAGTTCGTCGGCTGCAAAATGTGCGAACTCGTTGCGCGCATGAATGGCATCTTCAAACGTGCTTGGCTCGAGAGCAACGAACGGCACCACGTCAACAATGCCAACTCGTGGGTGCACACCAGAGTGCGTGCTGATGTTGAACATTTTTAGTGCCTCGCGCGCAAGCACTTTCGCTGGCGCTGTTCCTGCGAGGGTAAACACGCTGCGGTTGTGGTCCGCATCGCTGTGTAAGTCGAGCAAGTCTGCCCCCAATGCCGCAACGAGAGCAGCAAGCTTGTCTGGGTCTCCACCCTCACTGATGTTGATGACGCATTCCAGCACCCCTTCTGCCTATCGGGCTGTTTGGAGTGGTTGCTACCTGCGGTGGTATATTGGGCGCATGGGAAGCATCGGTGGTCCAGAACTCATTATTGGTTTGATTATTGTCGCTTTGCTCTTTGGATCGCGTTTGCCAAAGCTTGCTCGCAACCTTGGGCAAGCAACAAACGAATTCAAAAAGGGTCAAGCAACTGCAGCGAAGGAAGAAGCTCCAAAGAGCGACACTCCTCCGTCCAGCAATTAATTAGCCAGCACTTTTACTTTCAGGCCGGTTGTGTCGGCCAGCAGCGTTCGACGCTCCATGGCTGCATAAATATTTAAGTCGCCATCAAGTTTCTTTGTCGTCGTGAAGGCAATTTTCAGTTCACCCTCACTGATGCTCGTTGTTATTTTCTTTACGCGACCATCTTGGGTCCGATCAAGCCCAACTGCAATGCGCAACACGCCCGCTAATGCGTTCACAAGTTTTTGATCCTCTTGGGGGAGGGCGGCAAACTCTGGATGGCCAAGTTTTGGCAAACCCTTGCGGTGGTATCGCGCAACCTGGGCAATGATCTCAATTTCGCGATCATTCAGACCGACGAGTTCTGAGTTGCGGATTACGTAGTACGAATGCAGGTGGTGCTTGGAGTGCGAGATAACTACGCCGACGTTTGCTAGAAGGGCCGCAGCCTCAAGAAGCTTGCGATTCGCCTGCGCAACGCCTAACACATCCCACACTTGATCAAACAGGTCGAGGGCGATACGGGCTACGTTTTGTGAATGCTCTGGACGGTCATCACAGCGGTCGGCGAGTAGTCGCACACTTCGCATCGCGGCATCTGTATCGCCTGTTGCGGGCCCAAGACCGCGGCGTTGCAGGGTGTCGAGAATAACTCCCTCGCGTAGTGCGTAGTCGCTGTACATAAATGACTCAACGCCATACACCGAAGAAATTCCCTCAAGAATGATTGCACCCGCCAGGATTATTTCGGCTCTGCTTTTGTCGAGCCCAAACTTTTCACGCCGTTCATCGACAGTGTTAACCGAGCTCAGCATGGTCACTGTCTCTGCAATTTGGGCTTGGGTGAACTCAAAGCGATTAAGAGTCTTTGCCGCCGACTTGTCGGACCGTTCTTGGATAAGCCGAGCAATAGTTTCTGCAGTACCGGATGACGCAACGGCAACGTCAAAACCAAATTCGGTAACTTCGGTTTGCAACACCATGAGGGTCGATCGCACATGTGATCGACAACTGCTCACCGCGCTTGGATGCAAGGTGGCAGAGTTGAAAAATCTATCGGTAAGCCGCACTGCGCCAAGTTTGAAGCTGCGTGCAAGCAAAACCTCGTCATCATTGCCGAGCACGATCTCGGTTGATCCACCCCCGATGTCACATAACAGCAATGGGCGATCGTGCTCGCCAACGCCGTGTAATGCACCAAGATGAATGAGGCGTGCCTCTTCGACACCGGAGATCACTTCAACATCTATTTGCGCTTCTTTTTTGGCTCTGCGAATGAACTCAAAGCGATTCTTGGCTTCGCGAACAGCACTCGTTGCAACGGCACGAATTTCGGCATTGTGAGAGGCAGCAATTTTTTGCATTCGCACCAAACACGCGATACCTCTGTCGATCGCATCGGCTGAAAGCTCGTTCATATCGCCGGCACCATGTCCGATGCGAACCGTCTCTTTTTCGGTCTCAATTACTTCAAACCCACCGTCGACCACTTTGGCAATCACAAGATGGAATGAGTTTGTACCTATGTCAAGTGCTGCGATTATTGCGTTTTCGCTATTTGACACGCGTATCAGTCTAGTAAAGGGCTAATTCTGGCGATATCGTTAGCACCATGTCTGAAGCCCCAGTAGCAACCGAGCCATCCCGCGGCCACGCTCGCATCACCTATACGGGTGCTGTGTCACCACATTGGGCGGTCTATAGCGACTTTGGTGATCCAAATCTGCTCGAAGAGTTTCGTGCTCGCGTGCTAGCGCGCTTGGTGTTATTGCCTCGCAATGACCCACAGTTTCGCCGCAACCAAGAGCGCGTCAACCGTGATGCCGAGCGCGAACGTATTTCGGTCGAGTGGGAACTCGGCTACAACGACGCTCAATAAGGTGTCCTAGCGCTTAGCGCGAGCAGGTGTGAATTTTGTGCAAAACCAATCTGAAGTTTTGGTAAATCAACGATGACTTCTTGGCGACAATTGTTGAAGCAGTCCATCAGCAAAGATTCCTCTGTTTACGATTCAGGGATCGATGCGCGAATCATTAACAGGGAGCTGAGCTGGCTCGATTTCAATGCACGCGTGTTGTCGCTTGCCGCTGATACCGAAATCGAATTACTTGAACGGTGTAAGTTCGTTGCAATTTTCTGCAGCAATCTAGATGAGTTTTATCAAATTCGTGTTGCTGCGCTCAAGGATCAGATTGCAGCAGACGTCAGTGCCATCACCCCCGACGGTCGCACACCGCGTCAGCAATTACACGAGATAATTCGGCAGGTGCAACTCCTTGTCGAACAATTAGAAACCGTCTACAACGAAGATCTTGTGCCAAAACTTGCAAGCAACGGCGTCCAAGTTCTTGGGTGGAATGAAGTAACCGATATTGAGCGCGAGTACTTGATGTCGATGTTCGAAACTCGTATCTTTCCGGTGCTGACCCCGCTTGCAGTCGACCCAGCGCATCCGTTTCCGTATATTTCAAACCTGGCTCTCAACTTGGCCGTGATCGCACTTGACCCACGTACTCAAGAGAAACGATTCGCTCGCGTCAAAATTCCGCCAACACTGCCAAGATTTTTGCAGTTACCCGACAGCAACAGGTTTGTATTGCTTGAAGATGTGGTGAGCGCCAATTTGGGACGCCTTTTTCAGGGAATGACGATCGAGCAGTGTCACACGTTTAGAGTCACTCGAAATGCTGACCTTTCGGTTGACGATGAAGATGCAGAAGACTTGTTGGCAGCAGTCGAGATGGAGTTGCGTCGTCGTCGCTTCGGCCGCGCAGTGCGCCTCGAAGTGTCCAACGGAATGTCTCAAGAAGTTCTTGACCTGCTGATTGACGAACTTGAACTCGAAGCAAATGATGTCACGGTGCATCACGCACCAGTTGGCTTGAGCGCACTGATGCAACTTTCAAATCTCAACTTGCCTCAATTGCGCTTTAAGCAGTGGCCTGCGCTTACCGCTGGCCGTTTGGCAGCAGCAGAAGAAAACGAACGGTCAATCTTTAGTGTCATACGCGAGCGTCAATTGCTTGTGCACCATCCGCATGAATCATTTATCTCTTCGGTTGAAGAGTTTGTAAAACAAGCGGCGCTCGATCCGCTGGTGCAATCAATCAAAATGACGTTGTACCGCACATCTGGAGACAGCTCAATTGCTCGACACCTCATCCGTGCTGCCGAGTTGGGCAAGCAGGTTGCGGTTGTCATTGAGTTGAAGGCTCGTTTTGATGAGGCGCGCAACATGTCGTGGGCAAAAGAACTTGAGTACGCAGGAGTGCACGTGACGTATGGTCTCGTTGGTCTCAAAACGCACGCCAAATGTATTTTGGTAGTGCGCAACGACCAAGACAAGATGCGCCGTTATGTGCACATGGGCACCGGAAACTACAACTCAACGACCGCACGCATATACGAAGACATCGGATTCTTTACCTGCGAAGACGCGATTGGCTCGGATGTCACCGAGTTGTTTAACTACCTCACTGGCTATGGCCATGAGCCCGATTATCAGACTTTGTTGGTGGCACCACATCGACTGCGCAACAGTATTGTCGATCTCATTGACAAAGAAGCAACGTTTGGTGCCGATGGTCGAATCACCATGAAGATCAACTCGATCTCGGATAAGGCCGTAATCGAAGCGCTCTACCGGGCAAGCGGTGCCGGTGTGAAGATTGAGATAATTGTTCGAGGAATCTGCTGCCTTCGCGCCGGCGTGGCTGGTATGTCTGAAAACATTCGAGTTCGATCGATTCTTGGTCGGTACCTCGAGCATTCACGTATCTACCGCTTTGAACACGGCTACGACAACAACGAACCACTGCATCTCATTGGGTCTGCCGACATGATGGGTCGCAATTTGGATGGGCGAGTTGAGGCATTGGTACCGCTCACTCATCCGAAGCACCGCATGTGGCTCGACAAGGTGCTCGGATATTTAACAGATGACGAAGCAGCCCATTTTGACTTGCACTCCGATAATTCGTGGGTGCGGGCCGGAGCTCCTGGTCTTACCGTGGACGCCCAGCGAAAACTGCACGACTGGGTCGTGCAAACCCAAGTCCGATAAAGCGATTAACTTGTTTGTAATCTGACGTTCAGACAGGTTTCATCTCGTGCGTGTATGTTTTACGTATTACAGATCTGCCTTTCAGCAGGTTTCTTGAACGAAAGTTGACCAATGGACGAATTACGTAAGACGTTTCATCAAGAAGTTGATGCCATTCGTGACCAAGTAATTCGACTTGGAGCCTCGGTAATTGAAGCTATTCCTCGCGCAACTGCAGTGTTGCTGAGTGGCGACCTAGAGGGCGCCGACTATTTGGTGCAAAGTGATGACGAGATTGATGCTCGCGCAGTAGAAATCGAAGACCATTGTTTTCAGCAGCTTGCTCTGCAAGCGCCTGTTGCGGGTGACTTACGTCAATTGGTTTCGATCATCAAGATCACTGGCGAACTAGAGCGTTCAGCCGACTTGGCAGTCAATATCTGCAAAGGTGCGCGACGAATTTATGGTCATGACATTGATCCAGTGTTGCGAGGTTTGATTACCAAAATGGCGGAGCAGGCTCAGCAGTTGTTTATCTCGGCGATGGATGCCTTTGAGACGAGTGATGCACCTAAGGCTGCAGCCATAGACGACATGGACTCTTTCTTGGACGGCCTACACCGTCAGTTCATTCAAGAAATTTTTGAATGTCATGCTCGAGGCAAAATGGATGTTCAGGTTGCCGTGCAACTCGCAATCATTGGCCGCTTCTTCGAACGCATTGGTGACCACGCAGTAAACGTTGGTGAGCGAACTCAGTTCATTCTCACGGGTGTCCTGCCAGAACATCGTGGTGCTGCTCGCTTTAAGGCTCGGCACTCTGGTGATTCGCAATCATCATCAGACACTTCGTCGTAGTCCAGAATTGAATTAGCCATGACGACCATTTGGTTTGTCACTTGCATAGCGGTTGCACTCCTCGCAGGAACTCTTTACGGTAAGAGAGCGTCACGTGTAGGCCGCACCGACATCCCTGAACCTGTTAACACGACTCCGCGTGCTGACGAGATAACACAAGTAGTTGATGAACAATTGTTGAGAGCGTTCGATCTTCTGCCAATCGGTGTGGTGATTAGTCGTGGACCCAACAGTGATCTACTTCGAAATCGAATTGCCACAGAGATGACGGGGGTTCGACATGTGGACATTTTGGTTGACGAGGCAGTTGTTGCTCTTATAAAAGAGACAATCGAGATTGGTGAACAGAACAAATCGATGCAGGTTGCCGGCCCGCCCGATCGTTTCTTTCAGTTGCATTCACAACCGCTGAATAATTATGGCGTAGTTGTGACAATCGAAGACACCACCGATCGAGTTCGAATTGACACGGTTCGCACCGATTTCGTTGCAAATTTAAGTCACGAATTGAAAACCCCAATTGGTGGTATCGCTGCCCTGGGTGACACGATGATGGACGAAACCGACCCAGCCGTGATGAAACGGCTTGCAGAGCGGATCGTTCGCGAATCTTTTCGTATGGCAACCATTGTGAATGACCTTCTCGACCTGTCGCGGATTGAGTTTGGGCGTTCATCTGAATGGGAACGAATTGAAATGAACGGCGTAATCAAAGAGGTTGTCGCACTTTCGCAAGACGGCGCTCGACGCCACAAAGTGGAACTTGCGACGAGTGGCAATTTTGCTGCTGAAGTTTTTGGAGATCGAAGCCAACTTGTTTCGGCATTTTCCAACCTTGTTGAGAATGCAATTAAGTACAGCGAAGAAGATCGGCTTGTCCAAATTATTGGTGATGTACGAGTTGGCGACTTAACAGTTGCAGTTGTTGATCAAGGCCTGGGGATTGCCCCAAAAGATCACGAACGAATTTTTGAACGTTTTTATCGAGTTGATAGGGCACGTAGTCGATCAACGGGGGGAACAGGACTTGGTTTGTCAATCGTGCGACACGTTATTGACAACCATGGAGGAAAAATAGAAGTGAAGTCAAATGAAGGTGAAGGCGCAACCTTCACTGTTTTTTTACCCCGCCAAAAAGACTAGATAACAAAAAGGATTTACAGCATGAGTCAACCAACTGAACTACCGATGGTGTTTGTTGTCGAAGACGAAGAGTCATTTATCGAAGCGCTTGATGTCGGTCTGAAACGAGAAGGGTTTCGTGTCAGTGTTGCCAAAGATGGGGCGGAAGCTCTGTCCATGTTTGACAAAGTTAATCCGGACATCATTTTGCTGGACGTGATGTTGCCAAAAGTTTCGGGTACCGATGTGTGTCGTGAGATACGCAAAAAGAGCCAAGTGCCAATCATTATGGTTTCGGCAAAAGGCTCAGAGATTGACACGATCATTGGTCTTGAGGTCGGCGCCGATGATTACATTGTCAAGCCCTATCGGCTGCGCGAACTTGTGGCACGCATTCGTGCTGCACTGCGCCGCAGTTCATTGACACCAACCGAGATTGACGAAGTAGGTATTGGCACGGTCTCAATTGGCGATGTTGCAATTGATCCAGAACAGCACGTGGTGACTGTTCGTGGCGTTGTGACCAAACTTCCGCTCAAAGAATTTGAATTGCTGTATGTGCTGGTTGCTAATGCAGGCCGAGTATTGACCCGAGAAACGCTGATTGACCGAGTGTGGGGCACCGATTATTACGGTGACACCAAAACTCTCGATGTACACATCAAGCGCCTACGCAGCAAGATTGAATCTGAGCCATCCAACCCAACTCGGCTGGTCACCATCCGTGGGCTTGGCTATAAGTATGAGAAAATGAGCGCATAGCAACGCAACCGAGACACACGGGCCTCGCGCCAGTAAGCCCCCTTACGCGACTGTCACGCGTACATGTGCTGATGGTGGTTGGCGAAGCCGCACTTGCAGTTTCTTTGGCGGACTCGCTCTTTTTATCAATTAGCCCAGATGCGGCGCGTTCAAAAGTAATTCTATTTTTGGCTATCAGCCTCGCTCCTTTCGCCGTGCTCGCGCCGATTATCGGTCCATACATCGATCGTTTGCCGGGAGGGCGTCGCATCACAGTGTGTTTGGTTGGGTTGATGCGTGCGATGGTGTTGATAGCGATGATGAAGTGGCTGAACTCGCTTGCATTATTTCCGCTGGCATTTCTGTCGTTAGTGCTGGCCAAGACGTATGGGGTGTCGCGGTCGGCGATTATGCCTACGGTCGTCGACGGCGACGAACAATTGATGGCAGCCAATGGGAAACTCGGGCGACTGACCAGCGTGGTTGGTTTTCTTGGTGGAGCGCCGGCTGTTTTGTTGCAACTCATCGACACTAGGTTGTCACTCGGATTATCGGCTTGTGCGTTTGCTTGCGCGGGCATCGCTGCGCTTGCGCTGCCGAAGCATATTGCGGCAGTTCCAAACACGATGCAAGAAATCGAGAAGCACGAGCTTCACGAACCTGAAATTCGTCAAGCCGCATTTGTCATGCTGCTTTTGCGCGCGTCTGTTGGCTTCATGTTCTTTCATTTGGCTTTCTGGTTGCGTGATCAAAAAGCCGGCACCGCTTGGTTTGGTCTTGCAGTTGCAGTTTGTTCGCTCAGCACATTCGCTGCCAATGCCATTGGTCCGTTGCTGCGTCGGCGCATACACGAACAAAGAATGCTTCAACTCTGTGTTGCCAGTGTTTGTCTTGGTGGTCTTGTCGCTGGATATTTTGGTGGAGTTACTGCCGGAATTGTTTTGGCTGGTGTCGTGAACGGGGTCGGTTCAATTGGACGGCTTGCGTTTGAGTCGACAGTTCAATCAAAAGCTCCCGATGCAAACCGAGCGCGTACGTTTGTGCGTTACGAAACGCGCAATCAAATTGCTTGGGTGATAGCCGGCCTACTTGCCGTTATCGCAACGCCGCCAGGAGCAGTTGGCTTTTTGATTATTGGCGTTGGCTCGGCAGTTGCGTCGCTGCTATTTGTCTTGCAACTCAATGCGAGCAAGCCACAGACCAGGCGCATCTAGCTCGTTGGGGGTAGGCAAATTGCCCGCCTGAGTAAAGAGTTGAGAGAGGCCATCATGCCCTGCGCGCTCGGTTACACCGGCCGCAAATGCGTGCCCACGTTCAACTTGCTGGCGGGTCAGGCGCAAGCCCAGCAGTTGCTCAACAAATGAGTCATGGGGGACAGATTCAACACGACGCCTGCGAACAGCCTCGGCAATCTGTTCGCCTCCGCCCAATACCAATGCCGATATTGCATCAACGCTGTGGTCGATATAGCCAATAACTGAAGCAATCATCGCATCTAGCACCGGTGCTTGACGCTCTTGTTCAGGCGAGCGAACTGCACCCAAGATGATGGTTGGGTCTGTGAGAAATTTTTGCATCATTGCCATCGGGTCACTGGTGCCAAGATCCATTGTCGTGAGTCTTTCCATCAGTGCGTTTGGATTTGGTCGAAAGCCGGCAATGTATGTACTGATCTGTTGATTGATCGAATCACGAACATGATCCACGCTGAGCACGGCGTGTGAAGTGAGCTCATGAATCAATACCCACATGCGCATGTCGTCGACTGTGATGCTCCAGTCATTTGCAAACTGCTCGACATTGCTTGCGACAAGAAGAAGTTGATTTTGTGGTTCGCGTGGAATCGGCAAGTCGTATTGACCGAAAGCGCGCAGTGAGAGTTGCCCGATCATTGATCCGATCGACATACCCATCATTGCTGGCGCCATCATCTTGTTGAGCGACAACATCATTGTGGCGATCTGATCGGTTTCGTTATCAAGCTCGGTGCCAGGCTGCGGTGCATCAACACTTGGGTTGCTTAAGGCGGTAGCAAGTTGAGTGAAGAGTGGCTTGTAGGACTCGAGTGTGTGATGCACCCAAGTGGAGTGATTGGTGACAACAATGTTGGGAAGTCCGGTGCCTGTGCCAGTAGCTAATCCGGTGTAGTTGCGCACATGCATGTCGGCAATAGGTGCTAGTTGCTCGAGGCCCACCCGAGAGGTTGGATCAACATTGGCTTCAGTGTTGGTGCCATTCGTTGCAGTCGAGATAGCAACTTGCCGTGCAACATCCCACTGAAGCGGACCTTGGCCCGCCATTGCCTTTGCAAGGTCGCCAAAAAGTGGCATTCCAGCAAATGGTTGTTCGTTTGGATCGTTGCTCACTGATCTAGAGCCTATTAAAAATTTAAACTAATAGACCATCCACAACCTCGGGTACGATGAAAGTGATGTCACACCGCGAATTCTCTCAAGACAGCAACGTGTGGCTTGAAATCACTGACTCCAAACTCGATGTCGGTGCGGCATATGACTGGGCAGTCACCGACTCCTGTGGTGCCGTGGTTCTGTTTTCGGGCACTGTGCGCAATCATTCCGAAGGACGTACTGGTGTGCACACCTTGAGTTACGAGGCCTTCGAAGAGGAAGTCATTCCGAAGTGTCGCGAAATTGTTGCTGAGATGAAAAATCAGTGGAGCGACTTGGGCAGAATTGCGCTTATTCACCGAGTTGGCGATCTCAAGCTTGGTGAGTCGTCTGTGCTCGTTGTTGTCTCAGCTCCGCATCGGCCTGAAGCATTTGAAGCAGCGAGATTTGGTATTGATGCATTGAAAGCAACAGTGCCAATTTGGAAACGCGAAGCGTGGGAGACCGGAAGTGACTGGGCGCTCGGTGCCCAACATGTAACAAGTGTTGATCAAGTTGCGAAAACATCACAACAAAAAATGAGTGCGCGCAAATGATCGCGATTTCAAGTTTTTCGCTTCTGTTCGCAGCCATCTCGGTTGTATCTGCATCAACGCTTATTGCGTTGATGATGCAAGAGTCGCGCAATGCAACTCGCAACAATGGAATGGTTGCATTCCGTCGGCACTTAGACGCGCTTTCCGATGATTCGCGCGCTCACGTGCGCCAGCAGTTGCACGATCATTCCAACAAACAGGGCAGAAGGTAGACCAACGTGGCACGCGACTTAGCAATTGACCTTGGTACTGCAAACACCCTTGTATATATGGAGGGGCGAGGCATCGTTATCAACGAACCTTCCGTTATCGCTGTCAATAAGCGCACGGGTGAGGTGCTCGCGACGGGTCAAGAAGCGTGGAGCATGATTGGTCGTACGCCTGGATACATCGTTGCGGTACGTCCGTTGCGTGGGGGTGCTATTACCGACTTTGAGATCACTGAAAAAATGATCAGATTGCTGCTTCAACGTGCAGGTGTATCGCGATTTTCGCGTCCAAAAGTTCTGATTTGTGTGCCTTCGGCTATTACCGAGGTTGAGCGACGTGCAGTAACTGATGCAACTCGTCGCGCAGGCGCCGCCGATGCACAGTTGCTCGAGCAACCAATGGCTGCAGCGATCGGCGCAGACTTGCCAATCAATGAACCTGTCGGCAACCTCGTCATTGATATTGGTGGCGGCACCACAGAGACTGCAGTGATCAGTCTTGGTGGAATTGTTGCGCTTGAAGCAGTTCGCGTCGGAAGTTTTGACATTGATGCTGCAATTCAGTCTTATGTGCGACGTGAGCATGGTCTTGCAATTGGTGAGCGCACAGCAGAAGAGATCAAGATCTCGATTGGTAGTGCAATGGCAACACCCGAAGATCGTGACGCTGAGGTGCGTGGTCGTGATCTTGTTTCAGGACTACCAAAGACGGTGGTGCTGACATCAAGTGAAATTCGTGTAGCGATTGATGATGTTGTGACACAGATGGTCAGCTCAGTTATTCGTTGCTTGGCATCGGCACCACCAGAGCTGTCACAAGATTTTCTTACTCGTGGTATGTACTTAGTTGGTGGTGGCTCGATGTTGCGTGGTCTGGCCCGACGCATTGAGCGTGACACGCAAGTTCCTGTCAATATGTCAACTGAGCCGCTCGAGGCAGTGGTGCTTGGCGCTGGTCACTGCGTGGAAAACTTTGCAGCCCTTCGCGGGTTGTTCATGGATTCTCGTCGCTAGACGAGACGCACTACAAGTTATTTGTAACAAGACGTGCAAGACCTTCTTGCACGACCGTGACAACAAGTTTTCCATCCCGGGTAAAGATGTGTCCTTCGGCCATTCCGCGCGAATTGGATGTTGAGATCGAAGATTGCTGGTACAGCAACCAGTCATCGGCGCGAAAATCGCGATGGAACCACATTGCATGATCGAGGCTGGCAAGTTGTAGCGAACCATCTGCAATCGACCGACCATGGGGTAGAAGGGCAGAATCTAGCAACGTCATGTCGCTTGCGTAAGTAACGATGCATGCGTGCAGCACATTGTCATCAGGAAGTTTTCCATCGGTGCGAAACCAAACCCGCTGGCCAGGCTGCGGATTACCTCTGCGCGTAAACGGGTTGCCGTCGACGTAACGCATATCGATTGGACGCGGTCGGTCGTACCAGTCGCCAAGTTTTTCTTTATACGGTTCCATCAACGACTTGAAGTCGGGAAGTGAGTCTGGCTCAGGAACATCGGTGGGCATGGCAATCTGATGCTCAAGCCCAGGCTCCGCTTTTTGAAAACTGGCCTGCACATTGAAGATCGCTTTTCCATGTTGAATCGCCACAACTCTGCGTGTCGAAAAACTCTTGCCATCACGAATGCGGTCGACTTCATACAAGATCGGCACACCAGGGTCGCCTGAGCGCAAAAAATATGCATGCAACGAATGAACCATGCGGCCTGGCTCGTCAATTGTTCGGGCTGCGGCCACAAGAGCCTGTCCGGCAACCTGGCCACCAAAGACTCGCTGGCGATTTTCGTCTGGTGATTGACCGCGGAAAATATTGACCTCAATAGTTTCGAGATCGAGCAATGTGATGAGGTCTTGAAGGGGTTTACTCACCCTTTCATAATGCCAGCAATAGGACAGGTGTGTGTGCCCGACTAGCGTGAATTTCATGACAAGTACGAATTCGGCTTCAACTTCATCAAATCCTCTTTCGTTTCCTGCTGGATTTACTTGGGGCACTGCAACGGCAGCCCACCAAGTAGAAGGCAATAACTGGAATAACGATTGGTGGGAATGGGAACATCGCGTTGGCACGCGTGCGAAAGAGCCAAGTGGAGACACCTGTGATCACTACAACCTGTATCCACAGGACATTGCGATGCTCGCCAAACTGGGTTTTGACAATTACCGATTCAGTGTCGAATGGAGTCGTATCGAGCCGGAGGACGGAGAGTTTTCTCAAGCAGAGATCAATCATTACCGAAAAGTTTTGGAAGCATGTCACGAACACAACGTCACACCTGTTGTGACGTTGCATCACTTCACGACTCCGCGTTGGGTTACAGCAAAGGGTGGTTGGGTAAACGATTCAACAGCTGATCTGTTTGCACGTTTTTCAGAAAAAGTAGCCAAGTCGCTAGGTGATGGTGTTGGCAAGTGGTGCACCATTAACGAACCGAACATGGTCTCCACCATTGGTTATTTGCTTGGAGAGTTTCCACCTGGCACGAAGTCTCGTGAAGCACGCGCAAAAGCAAATGAAGTGTTTTGCCAGGCACATATCAAGGCGCGTGATGCAGTGAAGTCAATTTCGAGCGCCCCTCTTGGCATCACGCTCGCGATGCAGGAGTACACCATCAGCGTTGATGAGGAATCACATCGCAAAGCAGCTGAAGGCAAACGCGATAAGGCGTGGGATGGCCTTGAAGATTGCTTTCTAGAAGTGGCCAAAGGCGACGATTATTTCGGTGTGCAGACATACACACGTGAGCGTTTCAATCAAGACGGTCGTATGCAACCCGATGCAGATATGCGCACGACAATCATGGGTTATGAGTTCAGGCCTCAAGCACTCGAGGCGTGTATTCGTCGCGCATGGGACAAAACGGGTCATGTACCAATCATCGTTACTGAAAACGGCATTGCAACGAGCGACGATAACGAACGGATCGAATACGTGCACGGCGCACTTGAAGGAGTGCTCAATTGCATCCAAGACGGAATTGACATTCGTGGCTACACGTATTGGAGCTTGATGGACAATTTCGAGTGGATGTATGGATATGGACCAACATTCGGAATCGTTGCGGTTGATTGGAAGACTCAGGTGCGTACTCCTCGACCAAGTGCATCGTGGCTTGGGCGCATTGCTCGCGCCAACACACTGCTTTCGCGTAATGCGTAACGATTGACTTTTTACGTGACCGAACTGAGTGGCGAACGACGCGCAGTTGCAATTGAGACAACTGGGTTCATGCCTGAAGCGGAAGGCGATGCACTATTTGTGGCCGCTCTAGCCGCAGGAAAAGCTTGCCCTGGTTTACCAATGGTTGAAATCGGCTCGTACTGTGGGCGAAGCACCGTGTGGTTTGGTGCGGCAGCGGAAATCTGCGGCACAGTGCTGTTTGCGGTTGACCACCATGGCGGGTCAGAAGAAAACCAAATTGGTTGGGAGTGGCACGACCCAACATTGGTTGATGCAACAACAGGTCGACTCAACACGTTGCCACATTTTGAAAAGACCATGAACCGTGCTGGTCTTGCTGACACCGTGCGAACTGTTGTTGGTGACTCACCGACGATCGCAAGTACTTGGACGCAAGAGATTGCAATGTGTTTTATCGATGGCGGCCACGCCCGAGATGTTGCAGCCAATGATTATGCAGCGTGGAACAGTCATATTGCCCTGGGTGGAGTATTGGCTATCCATGATGTGTTTACTGATCCGGCACTTGGTGGCCAGGCCCCCTATGAAGAGATTTATCTGGCGGCAATAAACAGTGGCAAGTTTGTAGATCTCAGCGCAACTGGCTCGCTGCGTGTGCTTACACGCGTGAAATAAGAACGGCTACAACCCAGAAACTTTTTGGTCAAGCACAGTGTGTGTTAGTCGAGCACAGTTGATGCGCCAAAGATTTGGCTCGCTGCGGTGTTGCCACTAATTGCATTGGCAGCCAAGATCACTGCGGCACCGGTGTATGCGCTGCACTCGTCGGCAGGAAACACAATGCGATTTGGGTAGACGATTCCGGTGAGGTATGCGCCGCTCTCTGTGCGGTGCGTGTTTGTCCACATCAACAATTGCTTTGCGGTGTCAATGTCACCGATGGCAGAATGGGCGAGCGAGCATTCTGCTGTTTCTGCTGCAGTTACCCAATCTTCGTCATTGACGCAGCGCACGCCGCGCGACGGAATAACAAATTCTTCCCACTGCATGGAGATGCGCGACTTTGCTTCAGTGCCGGTTAATGCTCCTGTGAGCACGGGGTAGTACCAGTCCATTGCCCAGCGAAGTTTTGGCTCGAAAGCACCGAGATTGGTATTAATGACCTCGTCGATTGCGTCGGCGGCGGCGCGCCACTCGGGTTGTGAGTCACCGACAATTGCCCCGATATTTGCTGCACAGTGCAGTGCGTGGCGGATTGACGAACAGCCAGTAAGCAATGCGTAATCCCATGGGTTTGCGTTTACTTCTCGAGCCCACAAGATGGTGCCGTCTGGGCGACGCATCGCCAGCACCCATTCCATTGCACGCTTGACTGCTGGCCACATGCGCGCGACAAATTGCTTGTCATTGGTGCTCATCCAGTGATGCCACACTCCGGTACCGATGTATGCGCACACGTTGGTGTCGAGTTTTGTTTCCTCTACCGAGCCGTCTGGCAAGTAGTAGTTAAACCAACTGCCATCTTCGCGCTGCACCGAGGTGAGCCATTCGTATGCGCGTTGAGCCTCATCATGCAAACCCATTACGTCGAGTGCCATTGCAGTCTCAACATGATTCCATGGGTCGCAGTGTCCACCAACAAACCATGGGATCATGCCGCTCGAAAGTTGCAGTGAGGCAATTGATTGTGCGGTCGCGCGCAACTCTTCCTGGGTGATCACGTCGTCCAGATTGTTGCCGAGATTGTTGCCGAGAAGCTCGTTATTTGGCATTGTCCACCGGCTTCCTTGAATACACCACATAACTTTTACCAAGTACAGGTGCAAGCACTTGCTCTGCCACCTGTGTCACTTTTGGTTTGGAGATGATGTCCCATTCCAAAAACTTTTTGTAAGCATTGACCATGCGGTTGTCTTCACGTGCGGGGCCAACTGCACATCGCAGCCACCAATATGGTGAGTGCAATCCGTGGGCACGGTGCTGGCCAACAACGCGTAAGCCTGCAGCGCGCAACTTTGCTTTGAGTTCGGTGCCGCTATAAATGCGCACGTGACCACCAACTACAAATGGTGCGTGGTATTCATCAGACAACATCCAGTTGATCTTTTCGGGAAACCATGACGGCACTGTTGCGCCAAGCGTGCCACCTGGTTTGAGGACGCGAGCGAGTTCGCTGAGTGCAGCAACATCGTTTTGAATGTGTTCAAGCACTTCGGAAGTCACGATGCAATCAAACGAGTTGTCGGCAAACGGTAAGCACGTGGCATCGCCGCGCAACACACCCACGAGGTTTTCAGCTTTGATTTCGCCGGCTTCGTACATGGCGCTAAAGGTGGCGCGCATGGCAACTACTTCGTCCTGGGCATAGTCAAGTGCAACAACTTGTGCTCCAAGGCGCGCGGCCTCAAATGCGTGGCGACCAAAGCCTGCACCAGCATCAAGAAAAAGTGTGCCGGGGCCTATTGAGAGTTCGCTAAAGCGCACGGTGAGCATTGGTTATTTACCGTCTCTTCGCTGAAGTTTTTTGACGTTGTGTGGCATCGAAAGAACTTCCTTGTATTGATCAACAGTGAGTGCCGCACAATGGCGCCAGCTCCAACGCTCGACAACGCGGGTTCTGCCTGCGGCACCAATTCGATCTCGTAACTCTTTGCTGTCAAGACCGCGACGAATAGCGGCAGCCAATGCATCCGCGTCGCCTGCTGGACAAGACAGCACCGTGTCATTATCGGCACCGGTTACTTCGGGGAGCGCTCCACCGGTTGTAGCAACCAAGCATGTGCCAGTAGCCATTGCTTCGATGGCGGGAAGGCTGAAGCCCTCGTACAAACTTGGTACCACTGCAAGCTCTGCTTCTGCATACAACTCAACAATGCGTTCGTCAGTTACTCCAGAAACGTGTGTGATGCAATCTTCGAGGCCAAGTGAACGAATGAGGTCTGCATTTGCACCTTCACGTGGTTTGCCAATGATGGTCAAGTGCACTTCGCGCTCGGTGCGCAATTTTGCCAAAGCCTCAAGCAAGTATGAGAGACCTTTGAGGGCAACGTCGGCAGACGCGGTGGTGATCATGTGTCCGGGCTTGCGCTGCACCGACGGTTTTGGGGAGAACAAATCTTGATCAACGCCAACCGGTACGAGTCGCATGCGATCGAGCGAAACTTTCATGTCGGTGTGAATGTCGTCGATTGAGTTTTTACTCACCACAACAACGCGAGGCATCTTGCTTGCTACTTTGCCTTGCATCTCTACAAACGAATACCAGCGACCGATTGCTTTGCGCTTCCACCAAGTTGGTGTGTGTTCCATCTCGAGCTTGCGATCTTTGGTGATGGGGTGGTGCAGAGTCACAATTGTCGGGATGATTTTTTCAATTTTGAGGATTCCGTATCCGAGGCATTGATTGTCGTGCACGATGTCAAAATCATTAACACGTGTTTTGAGAGCACGGTGCGCTCGGATGCTGAACGAGCGTGGTTCGCCAAACGTACCTTTAAGAAACTGCGCTGTCTCAACAAAGTTTGGCCAGTCGTTGACTTCCCAATAGGCAGGGAAGCGACCGGGGTAAGCATCATTGAAAATATCGAGGCTTGGTAATTGATGGAGTTGCACTCGCGGGTCAAGAATTGGATAAGGCTGTCCGCCAAAAACTTCGACATGATGACCGAGATCGACAAGCGCCTTGGTGAGGTGTCGGGTGTACACACCTTGGCCACCGACGTGCGGCTTGCCGCGATATGTCAAATAGGCAATACGCAAGGGGCCGTTGGGGTCGAACGGCGTTGACATAGCCGTATCACTCTACCTAGCGGTAACCAAGTGCAGTCAGGCGGAAAAAACGCGTCAATGGTTGGCTTGGGGATACCACCAAGGGTTCGGAGTTGAGTCCATTTGGTGGTCCAGATTGTGGTTCTACACAGATCGCATGCGACGGCTCGTTGTACACGACCCAGTGGCTGCAGTCGCTCTCAAGGCGGACCGTCGGACCATTTTCGAATTTCAATACAGGCGCTGTAACGGTATCTGTAAAACAATCGTCAAGTTGTCCATGCATCAAGTCGTGTTGTTGGTGCACGCTTTTTGTGTCAGCAATACCATCGCTATCGCGAACGTACATTGTTTTGAATTCGGCCCCAAGTTGTACTGGTCGCACAAACCACGGATGCCATCCAACTTGTGCTGGCATGGAAATTTCTTCATCGTTGTGGTCGTGGTTGTGGTCGAGTGCGTGCACAGTAAGTTGCAGGTTCACTGATGCCGAGTCGACACTGATGTGATGTTCAACCCATCCCGTAAATGGCCACCGCTGATCGAACTCGACTCGCAACGTTGCGCTTGAAGGCGAAGTGTTAACTACTTGCCATACAGCGTCATGCACAAGACCATGAATCGCGTGCGGAGCAGAGTTGATGGGCAATTGCACACTCGAGCCTTGGTGCTCAAATACTCCGTTGCGTGTGCGGCCGGCCCACGGTGCCATCGGGTAGCAGCCCCACGAAAACGAATCGTCGCTATTGCGTTGCACTAATAGTTCTGTTTCACCAAACCGCACGCTCGACAATCGCGATCCATGCTCTGCATCGATAATTACTTCAACATTGCCAGCCGAAAGCGTAATCATGTTGTCGTTGGTCATGCTCGAGTTGTGCGCCGACCAGCTATCCGTAGGGCAAGCAGCGAAGCAATCATGGTCAAAATGAATGGCATATCGCCAAGGTGTGAATAGATTGTGCGACCGGAACGAAGCTGCACTTCTCGGGTGATGACGCGTTGCTCGCTCACACCCGTGCGATCAAACACTTGACCACTTGGCGAGACGAAAGCAGAGAAGCCAGTTGGTGAAACTTGTACAAGCCAGCGTCCTGTCTCGAGCGCGCGCAATCGAGATGACGCAATTTGTTGAGTTTGCAATATTGTGCCCGTGTAACTTGAGCCATTTGTTGGGTTGACCAGCAACGTCGCTCCGCGCTCGATGCCTTCGTTGGCTCGTCCCGCAAAAAAGACTTCCCACGAAATGACAACTGCAATGGTGGTGTCTGCGGCACGCAGTATTGCTGTGTCATTGCCCGCCTTTGCATCGCGTGGGATTCTGTCAACTGGCGCACCAACCGCTTCAAGCAACCCGCGCATCGGCACGAACTCACCAAAAGGCACTCGTCGTACTTTGTCGTAACGATCTCCAAGTGAACCATCAGTGTTGACTACGACTTGAGCATTGGTAAAAAATCTGTCGTCGAAATCTTCAGTAATGCCAACAAGAAATGGTGCATTGAGTCGGGCCGCTTGTGCTGCGACTTCGGTGCGCTCAATACTTGATGAAAAACTGCTCACATCAATGACATTTTCTGGCCATATGACCAAGTCCAATTGGTTGTCTGTCGCATCAGATCCACCAGTAATGATTTCGGTTGCGTCAAGGTGTCGGTTCACCACATCACGGCTGTTGGTGTTGATTGCCAATGTGCCTTGTGGGCCACCGCCTTGCACCGCAGCAACATTGAGTGAGCGACCAATGTCGTGTCCGTGCGGAGCGATTGAACCCGCAATAGACATCGCGACCACGACTACTGCGATGAGTGCTGCATGCACGGATCGCCTGGGCATTTCGGTGTCGCGAAGGCGCGCGAGTAAGAAGCCAATTTGCAACACGAGGTAGGTGAGCAGCAGTGGTCCGCCTATGCGCACGACGGGTGCGATTGGCGATGCAGATTGCGAAATGGCAAGTGTTGCCAGCGGTACACCACCAAACGGAAACGAAAACCGCAATGCTTCAGCAAGTGTGTGTGCGAGCGGACCAACTATTGCACGGTGTTTTGATTGATCAGTAAAGGCACCAGTGATTATTGCAGCGATGCCGTGGAGTGCAGAAAACAGAAGTGCCGCAATGACGTATCCCGGGGCTGTAAGAAACCACATCCAACCCATGCCCGGTGCGAGCCAAGCAAGTGCAAACAGCGTGCCAAAGATGAAGCGAGCGCGTTTGCTAGTTGGTTTGCAAGTTGCAAACAATGCGACGCCAACATAAGCGAGTGGCCACCATCCCCACGGTGGCAGGCTAAATGCAACAAGCAACCCCGCAACGATTGCGACAAGGTTTTGCATTTTCATCAGATGAATCAGATCAGTTCGTTGAGCGTGCGAGTTGCCGCACGTTGGCCATCATTAATGCATGCTGGAATACCGATGCCGCGGTAACTGGCGCCAGCCAGCACAATGCCAGGCGCTGATTTGTGCAGTTGTTTGTCGAGTGCGTCAACCCTGCTGGCATGTCCTGGTCGGTATTGGGGAAACGATTCAATCCATCTCGTGAATCGCATGTTGGTGGGAGTTGCATCAAAACCAAGATGCAAACGTAAATCACGCAGCGCAACTTCAAGCAATGCTTTGTCATCAAGGTGATGCATCGGTGCGCCGTCTCGTCCAAGGGACACACGCAAGATCATTTCATCGCTGGCAGTTTTCCAGTGAGCCCATTTGTTGGAACCAAACGAGACTGCAGTAACGCCAGTTTGCACTGGTTTAGGAACCAGATATCCAGTGCCGGTGAGGTGTTGTGGCCACTGTGAGCGTGAAATTGTGAGTGCAATCATGATCACGGATGCATGCTCAAACTTCTGAAGTTGCATTGAAGTTTCACTGCTGATCTGTTTTACGAGTGCCGCAGTGTGTCGGGCAGGACTGGCCAAAATAACTGCATCTGCTTGCAACGATTCAGTTTCAAGATGCACTACATATGACCGACCCTGTGGCTCGATACTGCGCACTGTCGATGAAAGAATGACGCGCGCACCGGCTTCAACAATTCGGTCGCACACAGCACGAGTAAGTGTGCTCATGCCACTCATCGGTGTTGCAAAAACTGGACCGCCACTCGTGCGTTTTTGCATTGCATTGCGGGCCGCGCGCATGAGGCTTGTTGGCTGTGCCAAGAGTTCGGCCACTTGGGGCATGCCTTGCACACTGAAATTGTCGGTGTCAGCTGCATAGATGCTCCCAACGAGTGGGTCGACAAGACGCTCAAGTACTTCGTTGCCACAACGACTGCGCATCGCAGCACCCAACGAATCAGTTGATCGACCTATTGCACGCGGAAGTAGCGGTTCGACTGACGCACGCAGTTTTCCTGAAGTCGTGAGTAGCTTCGTGTTCCAAATTGCCTTATGCGAGCCAGGCACACCGAGCACGGTGCCCGCTGGAATTGCATGCATCTTGTTGTTCCAGATGTAGGCATGGTTGGCGGCGGGTGAAGTGAGGTGATTGTCAAGGCCAACTGCCGCACAGAGTTCCATCGCTGATGGAGTGCGAGTCAAAAATGCATCTGCAGATTCGTCCACCGAGTCGAGTCCCGCAAATGGTGATGCTTGAATAATGCCGCCAATGCGATCTGCGCCTTCAACGATGGTGACTCGCGGTGGATGAGGTTGCTGGAGTAAGTGATGCGCAGCAGCAAGACCAGTTATGCCTGCACCAACAATGACGACGTGACGATCGCTGAAATTCTTAGCAACGGTCGTGCTGTCGATTGACATATCAATCGACTTTACGATGCGCTCAAGACGCGTTGCGCAAGTGCGCTCATCACTGTTGAGTCATCGTTGACACAAGCAGTACGACTGAAGCTCAGCCCAAGCTTGTCTGCGTGACGTGCTGCTTCGATATCGAGGTCGTACAACACCTCTAAGTGATCAGCCACAAATCCAACGGCGCTTACCAACACGCCATCCGCGCTTTGTTGTGCGGCAATGTCGTCGATGGCAAGCAAAATATCTGGACCAATCCATGGCTCTGGAGTTCTTCCAGCAGATTGCCAAGCAATGTCCCAGTCCGAATGCTCGACTAGACCAAGTTGTTTGGCTACAGCAGTTGCTGTTGCGTGCAACTCGGTCGGGTACGGGTCGCCTCCATCAATAATGCGCTGTGGAAGGGAGTGCGCTGTGAACAACACGCGAGTGCGAGTTGGCATTGCAGCCAATTTTTGTTTCATGTCAGCAGCAATGAAGTCAACAAAGGCGGGTTCGATTGCCCACGAATTGATACCAATTACTTCGACCCCGTGAGGTTTCGCCGCCTCGGTGGCACGACCAACATATTGTCCAATTGAATATGAAGAAAAGTGAGGTGCAAGCACGAGCGCAATGATTTTGGTGAAACCCTGCTGTGCCAAATCGTCCACGGCTGTCTCGATCATTGGTGCAGCATGTTTGAGGCCTAACTGCACATGAAATTGGCCAGGCTGTAGAGCATCCAACGCATGTTGAAGTGCATCTCGTTGTGCTTCGGTGCGCGCTGCCAATGGGGAGATGCCACCAATTGCGTCGTAGCGAGCCACTAAGTCAGAAAGTTGTTCTTCTGTTGGTGCGCGGCCGCGTCGGATGTCGGTGTAATAGGGCAGTATCTCTTGCGTACTTCGTGGAGTGCCATAGGCCATCAATAAAACAGCAGTGCGAGAGTTTGACATTGCATTGCTCATGCTTTGGTCCTTTCATGGACATGTTGTACTACCGCCGCTAACACATCTGGGTTTACGCCAGGAGTTACACCATGACCAAGATTGAAAATATGACCAGGATGATTGGCATTGTCGGCGAGCACTGTGTCGGCACCAGCGAGTGCGGTTGTGATATCGCTCTGCACAAGTGATGGATCTAAATTTCCTTGGACGATGGTGTCTTTGCCAAGACGCATTCGAGCATCGGTAATTGATGTGCGCCAATCAAGACCAATTACTGTCGCCCCAGCAGCGTGCATTAACTCGAGCAGGTGATCACAGCCAACACCAAAGTGAATCGAGGGTGCATGGGGGTGAGATCTTTTTAATTCGCTGATCACATGCACCGAATGCGGCAAGACTGCTTTGCGGTATTGATCTTGAGTCAAATTTCCTGCCCACGAATCAAATAGTTGGTATGCACTCGCACCAGCGTCGAGCTGACTGCGCAGAGACGCAATGGCATGTTGTGCGAGTCGCTGCATCAAGTCGTGCCACAACTGCGGTTCAGTTGTCATCATCTGTTTAGTTATCAGATGATCACGGCTCGGTTTGCCTTCAACCAAGTAACTGCCAACAGTAAATGGTGCACCGGCAAATGCGAGTAGGGGAACCTTGAGTTCACTTGCCAACATGCGCACAGTTTCAAGTACATACGGCGTGTCTGTCTCTGGTTCAAATTCGCGAAGTCGCTGCAAGTCTGCATGAACTCGAAATGGTTGTTCGGCAACTGGACCGGTGCCTGGAGCAACATCAATTCCAAAGCCAACCGCATGTGCAGGCACAACAATGTCGCTGTACAACACTGCCGCGTCTACTCCATATCGCGTTACAGGCTGCAACGTAATGTCTGCGGCGAGACGGGGTTGTTTGATTGCATCCAAGATGCTGCCTTCGCCGCGAATTGCGCGATACTCGGGCAAACTTCTGCCGGCTTGGCGCATGAACCACACGGGCGTGTGCGTGATGCGCTTGCCTGAAGCGGCTGCAAGAAATGAAGTGAGTGCCGTGTCTTGCGCTGCGGAGCTCATGCCACGAAACGCTATCGCCAGCGTTATTGGTGTCGACGAATTGAGCGCCGTTTGTGTGCAACGTCACGCTTTAGCAACACCTCAAGTTTTGCCACTCTGGTGCCAGCAGGCGGATGGGTTGAAGTTGAAAGCATTGGCCGAAGTCGCATACCTTTTTGAATTTCGTGTTTGTCTACATTGCGTAGTGCACTTATAAGTTCATTTCCAAAACCCATTTGCGCGGCGCGGGCGTCGGCGCGGTATTCAGAGGCTCGACCAACTTTGCTATTGAGGGCCTGCGCTGCTTTAAATCCAGAAAGCAACAGATAGGAAATTGCTGTGAGCAAAGATGCAAGTGCTTGCACGAAGAAACGCGCAACTATGTATTGCTCAGTGAATTTTGATGTTGCGCGTTGCGCATAATTACGAACCCAAAAACCAAGTCGTGCAAGACCAATCACCGGAAGGCTCATCCACTGTGAAATGGTGAGAGCGACGGTGTGCCCGCCCATATGGTGACTGAGTTCGTGGGCGAGAACTCCAGTGAGTTGGTCTTGACGCAAGTGTTCGATCGCATACGAGCTCACGACGAGCAAATGTCCTCCGCATGCAAACGCATTTGTTTCATTGCTCTCAACAACGGCTAGTACAAATCGATTTGGTGAAAAGTGATTTGCTTGGGAAACGATGCTCCATGCTGGCTGCAACGCAAGAAGCTCATGCGATGTTGGTGGTCGTGCACCGAGCATTCTGGCAAAGACAATTCGTTGCACTGGTCGCGAAAAAAGAACCACACCAAAAAGCATTGCCATACTGGAAAAAAATAAATACGAAACGTCGGACATCAAATTCAACGGCAACCAAATCAATCCGATTGCAATCAACCACACTGGTAGCAGTGCAACAACTGGTGCCATGGCTGCAAATGCAGATGTGTCTAGTCGTCGACGTGATTGCTCCACCAATTCAGTCAATCAGAAACTGACCGACACAACGGTCAGGGGGTTTTAAATGTGTATATAAGATGGATCGCAATTGATGCAACTAGGGGAAACTGGGGTGGATGCAATGGGCGGACAAGTACAACCAGGCGCTGAGGCGTGGTCACACAACGGAACACTGACGAGTGGCGTATTGGTGATTCATGGCTTTACTGGCAATCCTTCATCTGTGCGTGAACTTGCCGAGCGGTTTGCTGCCGAAGGTTTCCATGTTGAGGTACCACGCTTGTCTGGACATGGAACGGTCATTGAAGACATGATGCCCACACGTTGGTCTGATTGGAGCGCCGACGTAGAGGCCGCATACAAAGTGCTTGCATCACGTTGCAAGAAAGTGGTTGTTGCCGGCCAGTCGATGGGTGGAGCACTCACACTGTGGTTGGCGGCTCATCATCCTGAAATTTTGGGGATTGTCTGTATAAACCCAGTCGCACAAGGACGAACCGCAGAAGAGATTGCATTCTTAGATGTGATTATTGAGTCTGGCGAAGAGTCTCTTCCGGGTATCGGTAGCGATATTTCCGATACGCAGGTTGTGGAAAATTCGTATGCCGGCACGCCGCTGCGGGCCGCGTATTCGATGTATGTAGAAGGTGCTGCACCTCTTGCAGAGCACTACCCAAAGATGGTGATGCCCATGTTGTTAATCAACTCGGTGCAAGATCATGTTGTCGAACCAACTCAGAGTGATTTCTTGGTTTCTCATTACGCAGGCAAGGTTGAGCGTGTAATGCTGGAAAAGAGTTTCCATGTTGCAACTCAAGATGTTGAAAAAGAAACGGTGATGTCTCGATCGGTTGCTTTTGCTAAGCAGGTCTTAGACGCATGAATTTTTTTGCGGCTATACCAAGCCCAAGCAGTGGGTCATTAGAGCTAGGTCCACTCAAACTCAACGCGTATGGCGCAATGATTGCACTTGGTGTAATGGCTGCAGTGTGGCTTGCTGGTCGGCGCATGGAGAAGCGTGGAATTGGTACACGCGATGACATGGGATCAATCGCGATGGTCGCAGTACCCGTTGGCATCATTGGAGCGAGGTTGTATCACGTTGTCACTGACTGGCAACGATTCGAAAACAATCTGGGCAGCATCGTGCAGGTGTGGAAAGGCGGTCTCGGTATTTGGGGCGGCATTGCCTTGGGTACTGCCGCGGGCGTGTGGTTTGCAAAGCGCAAAGGCATTTCGATTGGTTTGTTACTCACCTGCGTAGCGCCGGCTTTGCCACTCGCACAAGCAATTGGTCGTTGGGGCAACTGGTTTAACCAAGAGCTCTTCGGTCGCCCAACCACGTTGCCTTGGGCTCTTGAAGTATCTGCATCAACTGCCAAGGCCGCTGGCTATGCAGCAGGCACTACTTTTCATCCAACATTTTTATACGAATCATTGGCTTGTGGTGCGTTGTGTGTTGCGCTGATTGCTCTTGACAAAAAAGTACCAATGCGACCTGGCAGATTGTTTTGTTTTTATACCGCTGGTTACACGCTGTTTCGTTTCTTCATTGAAGGACTTCGCATCGACGAAGCACATCAAGTTGGTGGCTTACGACTCAATCAGTGGGTGTCACTCGTGGTCTTTGGAGTCTCAGCGCTTCTCATTGTCGCAATGCGGCAGCAAGATCCTCAGGAATCATCGGATTGAAATATTCCCCAGTCGATACTTCGGCTGCTGCGATATAACGCATTACTCCATTGCCGCGCCATGGAGAAACAATTTCAAAATTGAGCCATGCATCGGCATGTTTCGTTTCGTTGGTTGTTGGTCGCTGATTGAGCCACAACATGTAGGGCACGCGTGCGCTGAATAGGGCATCAATTCGAGTGAGCGCATCTACCAACATTGCTGCACATCCGTCGCGCTGTTGTGAACTGAGTTCGCTCAAGCTTCCAACTTGTTGTGAAGGCGCAATCTCAAGAGCCACTGGATACACCGATGCATACGGCACCGAAGTGCGCCAGCCGTCATGCTCGTGCACTAATCGTTCTTGCGATTGGTCGGGTCTCCATCCATTGCTGTGCCGTGCACTTGTGCGCGCAGGAATGTGATCAAACGCATAAATCTGCCCATGTGGGTGATCAATCGTTGCGCCAACTTCGCGCCCACGATTTTCAAAGATCAATACAGAATCAACGTCGGCACGCGCACCGAGTTCAGTTGTTCGCTGTGCCCACAAATCGATCACGCTTCGCACTCCTGTTGCACCGAGCCCTGCAAATGATTGATCATGATCAGGCGAATACAGCACGATCTCGCAGCGATCGTTTGGCAGTGGAGGCCAGCGATTTGCAAAGTGGTGTGTTTCGTATGGTTGCGGCGCCTCAAGTCCACCTACGCAAAACGGGCAATCGGTAGCGGGCAGATTGGGACGATTTTGTCGCGAACCAACTACGTGCACGACAGTGCCAGTGCTGGGATCAATGCGCTCATTGCCCGAGCCGCCACGCGTGAGGTTGTGTTGAGTAGTCATGGATCTGCAACTGACGGTACCGTGCGCAGTGGTGTCTACTCAACCAGCGCGTCCGATCCTGAAGCACATCGGTGATTCTCGCCAGTCGGTGGTGTGCGACGTCTCGGGTGGAGTCCCAACAATTGTTTATTGGGGAGCGGCATTGAACGCGGCTTCTCTAGCCAATCTTGATGCAATTGTTGCAGCAACTGCGCGACCAAGCATGCCCGGCGTTACCGATGCAGTTAATGCGATTTCATTGGTGCCTTGTCACGGCGATGGCGCAACGATGCGACCAGGTATCGGCGGGCATCGTCCAGGTGGTCGTCATTGGGCTCCAAGGTTCTCGTTTATAAGTTGCGAAGTTGTCGATCAACAATTGATAACGATTGCTCGAGATGATGTTGCGCAACTCGAACTTGAAACCAAACTTGAGTGCAGTGCTTGGGGCACGCTTCACACCAATGCAATATTGCGCAATGTTGGTGAGTCGAGATATCTGCTGACCAATCTGACCATCACATTGCCTGTCGCTGCGAGTGCAACGCAGCTGCTCACGTTTAGTGGTCGGTGGGCGCGTGAAGCACAGTTGCATCGGCGTGATTTTGTTGATGGTGCATGGACTGCGGAAAATCGCACAGGACGCACATCGCATGAGCACTTGCCGTTGATCTTTGCAACCGAACGTGTTGCAGATGAATGGAATGGTCAGGTGTGGGGAGCGCATCTTGCGTGGAGTGGAAACTCGGTATTGCTCGCCGAAGTTTTGCCAGACGGCAGAAAATACATGCAGTTGGGCGAACTGTTGCACGCGGGCGAGTTGTGCCTTGAGCCAGGTGAGTCGTATGCAACACCCGAAGTGATTGGCGTGTGGTCGGGTAATGGGCTGAATGCTGCAACTCAAGCATTGCATCGCAATGTGCGTTCGCGTTCGCATCACCCAACTGTCTTGAGCCCTCGAAAAGTGATGCTCAACACATGGGAGGCCGTGTACTTCGATCATGATCTGAACAGGTTGTGTGCACTTGCCGATGTTGCGGCCAACGTTGGTGTCGAGCGCTTTGTCTTAGACGACGGATGGTTTGGTTCGCGCCGCAATGACAAGTCTGGTCTTGGCGATTGGTTTGTGTCGCCAGACGTTTATCCGAACGGACTTGCCCCATTGATTTCACATGTGCAAAAACTCGGCATGGATTTTGGAATTTGGGTCGAACCCGAAATGGTCAATCCCGACTCCGATCTCTTTCGCGCACATCCAGAGTGGGTGTTGACTGCATCTGGATACGAGCCTGTATTGGCGCGCAATCAATTGGTGCTCAACCTTTCGCACCCAGATGCGTACGCACATATATATAGGCAGCTTGATGCGCTGCTTTCGGAAAACGATATTGCGTATGTGAAGTGGGACATGAACCGCGCGCATGTGCATGCAACCGGAAGCGATGGGGCAGCAGGTACACATAATCAAACTCGGGCTGTGTATCAATTGATTGACCAACTGCGCGCGGCGCACCCAACTGTGGAAATTGAAAGTTGCGCATCGGGTGGTGGCCGCATTGATCACGAGATTTTGCGCCGAACTGAACGCGTGTGGACAAGCGACTGCAACGACGCACTTGAGCGACAAATTATTGCGCGCGGCACTTCAATGTTGGTGCCGCTCGAAGTACTTGGTGCACACATTGGCCCTCCCACCGCACACACCACTGGTCGTCGACAATCGCTTTCGTTTAGAGGTGTAACGGCCATGTTTGGGCATTTGGGTGTTGAGTGGAATTTGCTCACCCTGCGCGACGACCAACAACAACAGCTTCGTCACATCATTGGCTTATACAAACAGCATCGAGAGTTGTTGCACAGTGGCGACTTTGTGCGTTACGACGTAACGTCCGACAACAGTGCGGTTGCTCACGGAGTGATTTCAACAGACAAGCGCAAAGCGTTGATGAGTTACGCGCAACTCATCACTGCTCAAGGTCTTGTGCCATCGCTGTGGAAAATCCATGGACTATTGGGCGACGTTGAATACACCGTTACATATGTGCCTCTTGGTGACTCGAGGGAACATGCATCACTCACGATGACTGGAGATCAACTTGGACGCGTGGGCATCCAACCACCAATGCTGTTCCCCGAATCCGCAGTTCTTATATCCCTAGAGAGCCAATAGGCTGAAGGCCTGTGAGCCCTTCTTCCGACGCAAATACAACACCAAAAATCACTGCCCAAGTGGTGGCCAAGGTGGCGCATTTGGCCAGGCTTGACTTAACCGAAGCAGAACTGGCGTTGATGACAACACAGTTGACAGGAATGCTCGACCATTTCGGCGACATCGACAAACTCGATTTGTCTGCCGTGACACCAATGGCGCAACCTTTCCCGATCAAAAATGTGTATCGCGAAGACGTCGTTGTGCCTGGCCTCGATCGTCAAGAAGTTCTCGATAACGCGCCTGCACCGCAAGACGGCCGTTTTCGCGTTCCGCCATCGAACGGTTCAGAATCATGACGAGTGAATTTGTTTCTGTAGTCGACATCGTCGGCTCAATCCGTGGTGGTAAAACAACTGCATCTGCTGTGCTCGAACAACATCTCGCGCGCATCGACAAGCGCGAGACCGAGATTCATGCGTTCAACCACGTCATGGCCGAGTCTGCTCGCGCAAATGCTGCGAGCATCGACGCCGACTTGAAGGCAGGCAACGACCGTGGTCCGCTCGCTGGTGTGCCGATCGCACTCAAAGACAACATGTGCACGCGTGGTGTACCAACCACATGCTCGTCCAAAATTTTGGAAGGTTGGAAGCCGCCATACGACGCAACAGTCGTGACGCGTTTGCAGCAGGCGGGTGCCGTCATCGTTGGCAAAACCAACTTGGATGAATTTGCAATGGGATCATCCACCGAAAACTCTGCGTTTGGTCCAACACGTAACCCACTTGATACTTCTCGTGTTCCTGGTGGCTCAAGCGGTGGTAGTGCAGCAGCAGTTGCTGCAGGTTTTGCTGCGGCAAGTTTGGGTAGCGACACGGGTGGCAGCATTCGTCAACCGGCTGCGCTGTGCGGAGTCGTTGGTGTCAAGCCAACATACGGAATGGTGAGCCGACAAGGTCTTGTTGCGTTTGCCAGCAGTCTCGATCAAATTGGTCCGTTCACGCACACAGTTGCAGACGCGGCGTTACTGATGGAAGTCATTGGTGGACACGATCCGCTCGACTCAACTTCACTCGATCGACCAGTTCCTTCGCTCACAGCAGTGCTTGGTCAAGGCGTGAAGGGAATGCGGATCGGCAGACTTGCCGACATGCCAGACGGCTGCGAACCAGAAGTGCTCGCTCGACTCGATGCAGCTTTTGCCGCACTTAAAGCTGCAGGCGCAACCATTGTCGACATTGCATTGCCGTCGCTTTCATATTGTCTCACTGCGTATTACTTGGTTGCTCCTGCAGAGGCATCGAGCAACCTCGCTCGTTACGACGGCGTGCGCTACGGATTGCGCGTCGAATCAGCAGATCTCATCAGCATGTATGGCGCTACTCGCGCCGCAGGTTTTGGCGCAGAAGTAAAACGTCGCATCATGTTGGGTACTTATGCATTGTCGGCCGGCTACTACGACGCGTACTACGGCAAGGCGCTCAAAGTTCGCAGGCTCATCGCCAATGACTTTGCTGCTGCATACCAATCGTGTGATGTGATCTTGACTCCAACATCTCCAACAGTTGCGTTTCCGATTGGCGAAAAAACGAGTGACCCGTTGACCATGTATCTCTGCGACATCTTTACGATTCCCACGAACCTTGCTGGCCACGCAGCAATGAGCGTGCCTTTCGGAACAGGCGCGCATTCGATGCCAGTCGGCGTGCAGATTCTTGCGCCCGCACTTGGTGAACCAACCATGTTCCGTGTTGCAGCGGAATTGGAGCGCGCATCATGAGCAATGCATCATCTGCTCCATCGCACGCAACAGTGCTTCCCAACGGCTGGGAGATGGTGATTGGTCTTGAAGTTCACGTCGAGTTAGACACCAAGACCAAGTTGTTCTCTGCAAGTCCAAACCATTTTGGTGACGAACCAAACACCAACATCGATCCTGTAACTCTCGGTTTGCCTGGCGCGCTGCCCGTTATCAACCGACGTGCGGTTGAGCTTGCAATACGCCTTGGCCTTGCGCTCAATTGCACCGTGCAAGCAAGCACATTCCACCGTAAAAACTACTTTTACCAAGACCTCGCAAAGGCTTACCAAATTACGCAGTACGACCAACCAATCAACATCGATGGATACATGATGTTGCCAGGCGACGTGCGCATTGGTATCGAGCGCGCGCATCTCGAAGAAGACACCGGCAAGTCAACCCACTTCGGTGGCACGAGCGGTCGTATTCATGGCAGCGACTACTCGCTTGTTGACTTCAACCGCGCTGGTGTTCCGCTTGTCGAAATTGTTTCTCGCCCCGACATCCGCAATGCCGATCAGGCACGACAATATGTTTCTGAATTGCGCAGTATTTTGCTCGCAGTTGGTGCAAGCGATGCCAAAATGGAAGAGGGTTCAATGCGCTGCGACGTCAACGTCTCGGTGCGTAAAGCAGGCGAGCCATTTGGCACTCGTTGCGAAATCAAGAACGTCAACTCCATTCGCGCAGTTGGTAAAGCTATCGATTACGAAGCTCGTCGCCAAGTAGATGTGCTTGAGTCGGGCGGAACAATTCGTCAAGAGACCCGTCACTGGGACGACTCCGAGGGGCGCACGCACACACTGCGCGTCAAAGAAGACGCCGATGATTACAGATATTTTCTCGAGCCCGATCTCGTGCTGCTTGATCCGGGCACCGAGTGGGTCGAATCAATTCGTGCATCACTACCGATGTTGCCTGCCGCGCGTCGTGCGCGACTGTCGCAACTCACTAGTGCCGACAAAGAAAGCGAAGCCGTGTACGTCATCGTCGAACGCGGTCAAGACGACTACGTGCAACTCGTTGCCGATGCAGGTGGCGAACCAGCGCGCGCACTCGTCTATGTGCAACAGGCATTTTCAGAAGCAGGTGCAAATCCAGTGGTGCCTGCAAAAGATTTGGCTGCACTCACGTTGCTCGAACGCGATGCAAAGGTCACTGCGACACAAGCAAAAACAATTCTCGCCGAGATCGTTGCCAATGGCGGCGGCGATGCAGTTGCGATTGCAGCAGCGAAAGGTTTTGAAGCTCTCGACACATCTGCAGTTGAAGCGATGGTTGACGCTGCAATTGCAGCCCAGCCAGATGCGTGGGCCAAGTATTGCGGTGGCGAAGAAAAGGCGATGGGCGCTTTGGTCGGCGCAATCATGAAGTCGTCACAAGGTAAGGCCGACGGCAAAGTTGTGACCGCTCTTTTGCAGAAAAAGCGCGGGTAACCCAATGAAGTACATACGTTTGACAGGAGGAGTTAGGCTCGCCTAACATAATGCTATGACCACATCATTCTTGATCACGCTTCGCGAAGGCCTTGAGGCATCACTCATTGTTGCCATCTTGCTGACGTATCTTTCTAAAACCGACCGTAAGGCCGACGCGCGGTACGTCTGGTGGGGCACTGCTGTAGCAATTCTTGCTTGTCTTGTAGTGGGAACCATTGTCTATCTTGCGTTAGATGGACTGAACGGCAAAGTTGAGTATGCAACTGAGGGCGTGATTGCACTGGTTGCTGCTGCAGTACTGACACAGATGATTTTTTGGATGCGCAAGAATTCGCAAAATCTCAGCGCTGAACTGCGAGCCAAAGTTGATGCGTCAGCAAAGACGGCTCTTTTTACCATCGCCTTTGTTGCAGTCGTACGTGAGGGTCTAGAAACGGTTCTGTTCTTGCTCAGCGCCGAAACCACCTCTACTTCTGGAAGTTCGGTCGTTATCGGCGGCTTGATTGGTCTAGTCGCAGCAGTCGTTTTGGGACTCGCGATTTTTGCAGGTGGTCGAAAAATTGATTTGAAATTGTTCTTTACGGTGACCGCTGTGTTGTTGATCCTGTTCGCTGCAGGTCTTGCCGGCAAGTCGGTGCATGAGTTTCGCTTATTCTTCGGATTGGAAAACGGCTGGTTAATGCAATCGGCTTGGACCGTTGAGTCCGGCGTGTGGTCATCGGGAACCTTTTACGACTTCATGAAGGGATTCTTCGGTTGGCACAAAGCGGCCGAGAACATTCGCGTCATCACCTACTTCGCATTCCTTGCCCCAACGCTCTATTTCTACCTACGTAAGCCGGTGAAGTCAGCCGCATAGCTTGCGCAAGTAGCCTTGGACCATATGACAAGGCCTTCAGAAACCCCCGTTGATATCAAGCCACGCAGTCGTGATGTCACCGACGGCAATCAAAAAGCTGCAGCCCGCGCAATGTTGCGCGCCGTTGGTCTGACCGATGAAGATTTCAAAAAGCCACAAATTGGTATTGCATCAGCATGGAATGAAGTGACGCCATGCAACGCATCATTGCGTCGACTTGCAGAATCAGCAAAAATCGGCGTTCGCGCAAATGAAGGTGTTGCTCTCGAGTTCGGCACGATCACGGTGAGTGATGGAATTTCGATGGGTCATGAAGGCATGCGCGCTTCGCTTGTGAGTCGCGAAGTGATTTGCGACTCTGTCGAAACAGTTGTGCACGCAGAGCGCTTTGACGGCTTCGTTGGGCTTGCCGGTTGCGACAAGAGCATTCCAGCCATGTTGATGGCGGCTGCTCGTCTCAATTTGCCAAGCGTCTTTGTGTACAACGGCAGCACATTGCCCGGAGTTCACAACGGCAAAAACATCGACATCACAACAGTTTTTGAGGCCATCGGTGCTTGTGCGGCTGGCACGATGAGTCAGGAAGAACTTGGTGATATCGAGCGTGCTGCATGCCCGGGCGAAGGTGCTTGCGGCGGCATGTTTACTGCCAACACCATGAGCTCGATTGCCGAGGCACTCGGAATGAGCTTGCCTGGCAGCGCATCGCCACCAGCAATTGACAAGCGCCGCGAGTCTGATGCCGAGCTTGCCGGTGCGGCCGTGATGAATCTTGTTCGTCTTGGTATTTATCCTCGCGACATCATGACCAAGAAGGCATTTGAAAATGCAATTGCTCTACTCAATGCACTCGGTGGCTCAACCAATGCGGTGTTGCACTTGTTGGCTATCGCCAACGAAGCAGGCGTTGCACTCGACTTAGAAGACTTCAATCGCATTGCAGCAAAAGTGCCTCACATTGCCGACACTAAGCCAGGCGGCAAATATCACATGACTGATATTGATCGCATCGGTGGCGTACCAGTTGTGATGAAGCACTTGCTCGACGCAGGCTTGATGCACGGCGATGTCATGACGTGCACAGGCAAAACACTTGCCGAAAACATGGCTGCCATGAATCCTGTTTCGCCAGATGGTGACGTCGTGCATCCGCTCAGCGAACCAATTCATGCTGAAGGCGGCATCAATATTCTCACTGGCTCGCTCGCACCGCGCGGCGCAGTAGTCAAAGTTGCTGGTCTCACAAAAGATCAAATGACTTTTGAAGGTCCGGCACGAGTGTTTGACGGCGAAGATGGTGCGATGGCTGCAGTGATGGCTGGCGACATCAAACCAGGAACAGTGATCATCATTCGTTACGAAGGTCCAAAGGGTGGTCCGGGAATGCGTGAGATGCTTGCAATTACCGGCGCACTCAAAGGTGTTGGTCGCGGATCAGATTGCGCGCTCATCACCGACGGTCGCTTTAGTGGTGGCACGTGGGGTTTCTGTATTGGTCACGTTGCACCGGAAGCAACTGATGGCGGACCGATTGCGTTTGCACATGATGGCGACATCGTGCGCATTGACGTGCCAACAAAAACTCTTGACTTAGTTGTCGATGAAAAAGTATTGGCCGAACGCCGCAAGGGTTGGAAGCCCAACCCTGCTCGTTATACGAGTGGCGTGTTGGGTAAATACGCCAAATTGGTGCAGGGTGCCGAGACCGGCGCGATCACCAACATAATTTCTTGATTTTTTCTGGTTTTAGGGAACTTTTCTTCAATTTTTGATGTCTGTATTGGGTTGGCATTGTTTTATGCCGGCATGACATCCCCTATCCATTGGAGAAATTCATGAAAATGACCACGAAGAAGGTGTTTGGAGCGGCAGTTGTTGCTCTCACCATGCTGGTTGCATCATGCGGATCAA
>JBIKID010000045.1:0-12887 GCA_044361815.1 Ilumatobacteraceae bacterium
GCAAAGCCCTCTTGTTGGAAACCATTTACGTCCTGCGTGATTGGATGACCTGCTTGCTTCACCGCACTAAAAAATGCACCGAACAATGGATTCTTTACTTGCCCTCGTTCGAGACGAAGTGGGCCATCTTTCCCGCGAAATTGATCTGTCGTGTCGGCCGCTAAACAGTTTTCCATTCTCTTGAAGTACGGCAGGCAGTGTGCATAATCCCACGACGACATTCCTGCGTCTGCGCCCCATCTCTCGAAATCAAGCGGATTACCTCGTTGAAAAATCATTCCATTGATGCTGCTCGAGCCACCCAAAATCTTGCCGCGACCGTGCGTCACACGACGACCGTTCATGTGTGGTTCAGGTTGCGACGAATACATCCAGTCGTAAAACTTGCTTCCGATCGGAAACATCAGGGCTGCTGGCATATGAATAAACACGTCGAACCAATAGTCGGGACGGCCAGCCTCAAGAACAAGAACCGAATTGTTTGGATCGGCACTCAAACGATTTGCCAATGCGCAACCGGCAGAGCCACCGCCCACAATTACGTAATCAAACGATTCTTTCACGCAATATTTATATCACAGCAAAAACATACGAGGCTTGGTATTCATAACTTAAGTAGTTCAACCGAATGATTACCGCGCCTTTTTAATCGCGGTTTCAATCAAGACACGAACTTCATCAAGACTCGCCAACCGTGGATTAGTTTTTGCTGCTGAATCTTTAAGTGCTTTAATTGCGATTCGTTCTGCGCAGTCCAGTGGCACACCAATTTCGCTTAACGATTTCGGAATCTGAATCTCGTCAAGGATCCCTTCAACTGCCGCAATGAAGCCTGCAACGGAGTGGTCAGATATTTCCATCGCTTCTGCCATACGACGAACTTTTTCATCCATCCCGGGCAAATTGAAGCGCAAAATTACTGGCAGCAGAATTGCATTGGTATTGCCATGGTGAGTGTTGAACTCGGCTCCAACCATGTGCGAAATGGCATGCACTAATCCAAGGCCCTTAAGGAAAGCTATTCCCGCTAAACACGAACCCACATGCATCCCACCACGTGCATTGATATTTGTTGGTTCAGCTACTGCCACAGGCAGCCATCGCGCGATGAGTGACAAGGATTCAAGTGCCATTGCATCACACAACGGATGAAACCCAGGAACAAGAAATGACTCGATGGCATGAACCATTGCATCGGCACCTGTCCAAGCAGTGAGATTTGCTGGTAATCCAATGGTGAGTTCAGGATCCAGCAGTGCCAAAGAAGGCTTTAGTTCTGAGTGCCAGACGCAGTACTTCATCGCCTTCTCTGTGTGAGTGACCATTGCCGTGCTTTCGGTTTCGGCACCGGTGCCCGCAGTTGTGGGAATCGTGATGAGTATTGGAAAACGATTTGCTTTCGAAATAAACGGTGAGGTTTGTTCGAACTCAAAATCCCAAAGATCAATTTCGTTATTCGCTGTTAGGCAGATCGCTTTAGCACCGTCCATTGCACTCCCCCCACCAATTGCGATGATCGCGTCATGGTTCCCCGAGAGATATGCAGCACGTCCGAAGCTGATCTCGGAGTCAATTGGATTTGGCGATATGCCAGAGAAGACCCCTGATGCAAGTCCAGCTCCTGATAAATATTCGACCAAGCGAGAAATAAACGCGAGCTCCCGACTTCCACGATCAGTAACGATCAAAGGATTGCGAACACCCAACGAAACACATTTCTGCCCGATCTCGGCCAAGCGCCCCGGCCCGTAAGCAATTGGCACAGGGAAATTCCAATCATGCGTCAACAATATTGATGGGTCATTCATATTCAATCCCCTCTGCATATATCAAACTGCCTACAAACAAAACGGCGGGCCTTGCGGCCCGCCGTTTCTGATTACTGAGTTGTAGTTACTAACTAGTTAAACCAAACTGACCAAACTGCTTCGTTCGCTGCGATCCACTCTGCAGCAACTTCTGCTGCTGGTCGACCATCGATTTCTACAGGTCCCAATGTTGACAACTGATCTTCTGTTGTGAACTTGAAGTTCTTGAAGAAATTGAAAACATTGGCGTCTTTTGCTTCAAGCTTGGCCGAGGCAACTTTAAACAAAATGTCTTCCGGATAATCGCCGTCGCACTTGTCGGTTTCTGCCGCACAGTCAACTGTTGGTGTTGGTAACGCAAGATTAATCAAGCTGTATTTACCAACCGCCGCAGATGGCATCCAGTAATACATCAATACAGGCTTGCCTGCTTCTGTCGCTGCAATGATCTCTGCTTGAGTTGCGGCTTCAGAACCCGAATATTGAACTTTGAAGTCAAGTCCAAGGTTCTTAGCAACAGGCTCTTCATAACTCGAGAACGAAGGATCCATTGCCAATAGTCGGCCTTGCGAACCAGTTGCGGCTGTTGCAAATGCTTTAGCAACTGCTGGGTCTTTCAGACCTTCCCAAGTTGCAAGTTGCGGAAACTGCTCAAGTGCATTAGGTGTGATGAACCAGCCAATTTTGCCAATCGCACCGAGTTCACCCATGTTGACAACTGAACCGTCATCAACAAATGCTTGTTCGTCAGGAGTAAAGCCTGATGGCCATACTTCAACGTTGGCGTCAATATCGCCGGACGACATGCCGGCAATCATTGCGTTCTCGTCAATATCAACAATCTCGACAGGGTTACAGAGATTTGTCTCAATCAATTGCTTCACAACTTCAACTTCGATGGCAGACGCCGTCCAGTTGTTTCGAGCAATCTTGATCGTCTCGGTTCCTTCACAGACAGGACCATCGGCCGCTGCTGTTGTATCTACTTGTACTGGCTCTGTCGCTGCATCACTTCCACCACATGCGGCGAACATAAGTGAGCCAACTGCGAATAGCCCAATTCCCAACAATTTCTTGCGTGATCCCATAAATCTCCCCTTGATTTGAGTACACGTCCCAGTCGGAACGTGACTTCACCTTAGCGAAATTTTGTTTACTAGCCGCCAAATCGCACTAAGGTTTGCGCTGTCGGGGTGGGGATAACACCGACGGGTAGAGACAAACGGGGGAAGCAGCAATGGGGCAAACATCGACGGGGGTACTGCCCGCTATTGAGTTGCGCCATGTCTGGAAGGTGTTTGGTCAGGGCAACAGCGCAACTGCAATTTCCCTGGCTCAAAATGGCGCAAGCAGAGCAGAGATCCTCCAGCAGTCACAGCAAACGGTCGCAGTCCGTGATGTGTCCTTCAGCGTTGGCCAAGGAGAGACATTTGTGGTTATGGGTCTCTCGGGATCTGGCAAATCCACACTCATCCGCTGCTTGTCACGCCTTATTGAGCCAAGCGCTGGCGAAGTCTCATTGGGCGGCGACAACTTGCTGGACATGACCGAAGAACAATTGATCGCAGTGCGCCGTGGTCGAATGTCAATGGTATTTCAACACTTCGGCCTGTTCCCCCACCGCAAAGTGATTGACAACATTGCCTACGGACTCGAAGTTCAGAAAATTGACAAGGCAACCCGAATTGCTCGTGCCACTGAGGTACTCAACATTGTTGGTCTGGACGGTTGGGCAAACCACTACCCACAACAACTCTCGGGTGGCATGCAACAACGAGTGGGTCTTGCTCGTGCACTCGCGGTAGATCCGCAGATTTTGCTATTCGATGAACCATTTTCGGCTCTCGACCCACTTATTCGTAAAGAAATGCAAGACGAATTGATTCGGCTGCAAAAGACCATGCAACGAACTGTTGTCTTTATCACCCACGACTTTGCCGAGGCGCTTCGACTAGGTGATCGCATCGCGATTATGAAAGACGGTTCGTTTGACCAAATAGGAACGCCTGAAGAAATTGTGGCGAACCCTGCTACACCATATGTGCGTGAGTTTGTGAACGATGTTCCACGCGCCAAAGTGCTCAGCGTTAAAACGGTCACCGTTGATGGACAACCTGTCGATGGTGCGCGAACAGTCGTGTCGACTGCCAAGATCGAAACGATTATTCCAATGTTGCTCGAGCGGGACGAACCAATCACTGTTGTTGATACAAACAATCACACAATTGGAGTTGTCAACAGACAAAGTGTTGCTGCCATTTTGCAGGCCGAACAACGATGAACACAGCGCTCGCGCAACAATCGGACTCTCCTCAATCATTGTTGAGACACCCGCTCGCGCGAATTGCCACACTCGTCATAATTGTTCTCGTTGCTGCCCAAACTTTCGGAACGCGCGGATTTCCCGAATCTTTGAATATTGGTATCGCAGAACCAATCAAGGGAGTTCAATCATGGGTGCGCGAGAACCGCAGCAGCAATTGGTCGTTTAGATTTATTTTTAATCCATTGATTTCACTAGTTGAATTCGGCCTCAACGGTGTCGAGTCATTTTTTGTTTGGCTCCCCTGGTTCATTCCGCCAGTAATTGTTTTTCTGATCATTGCGCGCACGCGCAGATGGGGTCTCGCCACGTTCACCGCGTTGGTAGTTATTTACCCCGGCGTTGTGGGCTTATGGCCAGAAAGCATCGTCACTATTTCACTCATGGCGGTGTCAGTTGCAATCAGCATTCTCATCGGTGTTCCCCTTGGCGTACTGACTGCGCTCAATAAACGTTTTGAATCAATATTGCGACCAATTTTGGATGGCATGCAAACAGTGCCAGCAACTGTGTATTTGATACCGATTGTTCTCGTATTTGGCATCGGCCCAGCGCCGGCAGCTATTGCAACAGTCATTTATGCGATCCCACCAATGATCCGGCTGACGTGTCTTGGTATTCAGCAAGTACCAAAATCGGCAGTTGAAGCAGCCCGCATGTTTGGTGCAACCAAGCGACAGATATTGGCAAAGGTGCAGCTTCCGCTTGCAGTTCCTTCAATCATTGCCGGCATCAACCAAACCGTGATGATGGCCCTTGGCATTGTTGTGATTGCAACGCTCGTAGGAGCAGGCGGACTCGGTCAAGAGATCAATCAAACCGTGCGTCGTCTTGAGGCCGGCCGCGGACTTGTGGTAAGTCTCGCAGTTGTTGCCGTTGCACTCGTTCTCGATCGTGTGAGTAGGTCGCTCGTGATCGAACCTGGTGGACAACGGTTTCACATCAATCGCAAATTGATGTACGCAACAATTATCGGAATAGCAATAGCCACACTGATTGGTCGCATCATGGGTTGGATTGAGTTTCCGTTTTCATGGAGCACTTCATTCGCAGACCCGATTGATTCTGGCTTCGCTTGGTTTCGCACAACCTTCGATGTCTTTACCCGTCCATTTAACGATTTCGTAGTTCGCGAGCTCATAGTGCGAGCGCAAACATGGCTCAACGAAACACTCGCCTGGCAAGCAATTGTTGTTGCGGCGAGCGCGTTTTCTTTTTTTGTGGCCGGTTGGAAAATGTCATTGACAACGGCGATTGGCATCACCTTCATCGGCCTCACTGGCAGATGGCCAGATGCAGTGGACACACTCACACAAACAGTGATTGCTGTGCTCTTCTCAATATTGATCGCTATTCCTATTGGCATCTGGCTCGGCCGCAGACCTCGAGCAGAGTCATTACTTTCACCTTTCCTGGATGCATTGCAAACAATTCCAAACCTTGTGTATGCAATCCCCTTTGTCATGATCTTTTCTGTTGGTCCTGTGCCGGGCATCGTTGCCGCTGTTGTGTACGCAATACCGCCCGGCATACGACTCACTGCTCTCGGTATTCGTCAAGTCAATTACGAATCACTTGAGGCTGCAACAACCTTTGGCGCAACGCCACGTCAGGTGATGTGGGGCGTGCGAGTTCCGCTCGCGATGCCTTCAATTATTTTGGCAATCAACCAGATGGTGATGATGGTGCTCGCAATGGCGATTATTGCTGGCATGGTTGGTGGTGGTGGCCTTGGCTATCGATCAATTGAGGCACTCACCAAACCTGATGCCGGTCTTGGCGCTGAAGTTGGAATTGCCATTGTAATTATGGCAACAATCCTTGATCGACTTCTGCAAGCAACTGCCAAGCGATTACAAGCGCCGGCCGCCTTCTAATTAGCCAAACAAAAGTTCTTAGCGCGGGAAAGCGCCAAGCATTTTTGCCGCCGAGAGTGTGTTCTCCAGCAAGCAACCGATGGTCATCGGGCCAGTGCCACCCGGCATCGGAGTAATCGCACCTGCAACTGCTTGTACCGCATCGAAATCGACGTCTCCGACGATCTTTCCATCAACGCGTGTTACACCTACGTCGACCACTGTTGCGCCTGGTTTCACGAAGTCGGCTTTGATCATGCGCGCAATGCCTACACACGACACAATGATGTCTGCTCCGAAACACATCTCTTTGAGATCTTCTGGCGGCGTCATCGAGTGTGCGCATGTTGTAGTGGCATCGCCACCTTTGCTAATGAACAAAATGACTTGTGGCAAACCGGTCAAAAATGAACGACCGATGACGACGACTTTCTTGCCTTTGGTTGGAATTTCATAACGCTCGAGCAAGCGCATTACACCAAGTGGAGTGCATGGTGCATGACCTGGCAAACCACGCATCAGACGACCCATTGAGCGTTCAGTTAAACCGTCAACGTCTTTTTCCGGCGGCAGTAACGCAAGCACCGGCTCAGCATCAATGTGCTTTGGCAATGGCAACTGCACGAGAATTCCATGCACATTTGGGTCGAGAGCAAGTTTGCGCACTTCGGCTTCAACCTGTTCTTGTGTTGCGTTATCTTCAAGATGCACGCCGACCGACACCATGCCCGCTTCTTGAGCCTTTTTATGTTTGCTCGCTACATATATATGACTCGGAGCATCGCCCCCAACCAAAACCGTCGCAAGACACACTCTGGGCGAACCCGCATCTTCAATAACTTTGCGCAAACGCGCAACAGTTTCGTCTCGCAATGTATTGCCATCCATCAAGATGGCGCCACCCGGCGAGCGCTTGAATTTATCGGTCATGAAAGACCGATGATTTCGCCGTTTTCATCAAAGTCGATGATTGCGGCTGCTGGGTTGGTGCCGAGGCCTGGCAGGGTGCGCATTTCGCCACAAATTGGGTAGATAAACCCTGCGCCTACAGATGCACGCACTTCGCGCACTGTCAATGTGTGACCAGTTGGGGCACCCTTGAGCGAGGCATCACCCGAAATTGAGAGGTGTGTCTTCGCAATACACACCGGCAAGTGGCCGAAACCATTGTCGGTGTAGTTTTTGAGCTGCTTCGTGGCAAGAGCGGTGTATTCGACTTTTGCTGCACCGTAAATCTTGGTTGCAACAGTCTCAATCTTTTCTTTGAGCGATGCGTCTGATGGGTACAACAAATGGAAGCCATTCTTTTCTTGGCATGCCTCTTCAACTGCTTTGGCCAAATCGACTGCTCCAGCGCCACCATCGGCGAAGTGCGTGCACACAGCAACGCGGGCTCCGGCTTCGGCCGCAATGCGACGAATCACATCGTGCTCCGATTTGTGGTCGGTTGGGAAAGCATTGATTGCAACGACTGGCGTGACACCGTGAGCCTTCACGTTTTCAATTTGCTTCTTAAGGTTTGCTCCTCCGGCCTCAACGTCCGATGGATTCTCTGCCAACAACTCTGCTGGCAATGCTTTACCGGCAACAATCTTGTGCTTGCCAGAGTGAGCCTTAAGTGCACGAACAGTTGTTACAAGCACTGCAGCATCTGGAACAAGTCCGGACGTGCGGCACTTGATGTTGAAGAAACGCTCAGCACCCATGTCGGCACCAAAGCCTGCTTCGGTGATGAGGTAGTCGCCACCATGAATTCCGATCATGTCGCCAATAATTGACGAGTTACCGTGCGCGATGTTTCCGAATGGTCCGGCGTGCACAATCACTGGAGTGTTCTCGAGAGTCTGCAACAAGTTTGGCTTGATTGCTTCGCGCATGATGACGGCCATTGAGCCTGCACCCGAAAGTTGCTCGGCAGTTACTGGTACACCCTTTGTGTTGTAGCCGACGACGATGCGACCAAAGCGTGCGCGCATGTCTTCGATAGAAGTTGAGAGAGCCAAGATAGCCATGACCTCGGATGCCGCTGTAATGTCAAAACCGGTTTGACGAGTAACGCCGTCTTCTTTTGAACCAAGACCAACGATGATGTTGCGCAATGAACGATCGTTGACGTCAATCACTCGGCGCCATGTGATGTTGTCGAGATCAAGGTCCAGTTCGTTGCCCTGATGTAAATGATTGTCGACCATTGCCGACAACAAGTTGTGTGCTGCAGTCACTGCGTGGAAGTCGCCAGTGAGGTGCAAGTTGAGAAGCTCCATTGGAATTACTTGGCTGTAGCCACCGCCTGCGGCTCCACCCTTAATTCCAAATGTTGGTCCCATCGAAGGCTGGCGCAAACTGATCACTGCTTTTTTGCCGATGTGCTTCATTGCCATTCCCAAACCGACTGTGGTCGTGGTCTTGCCTTCGCCAAGTGGTGTCGGCGTAATGGCAGTGACTACTACATACTTGGCCTTCGGGCGACTCTTCAATTCTTCGATCGCATCAAGACTGATCTTGGCAAGACTTGTGCCATATGGCTCGAGCAAATGTTCGCCAATACCCATCTGCTGCGCGATGTCTCTTAGTGGAAGCGGTTTTCCTGCTCGCGCAATTTCGAGATCTGATGGGAATGACATGTTGGGATGCTCCTTGATATTGGACTAGAGAATTGACCGTATACGGTGCCGTTGAAACGACCCTGTCACTATATATGGCTTGTGGGGTCTGATATATGACGGAATCCCCTTATTGCACTAGGGTAAGGGTATGGACATGGGTCGAAAGAAGAACTCCAAGCGTCACGACTACGCCCCCCTGACTCGGATCACCGAGCCAATGGTGCGAGAGAACGGTGTTTTACGAACAGCCACTTGGCCAGAAGCCCTTGCTAGGGCTGCAGCCGGTTTCCAATCTGTCAAGGATGCATATGGTCCAGACGCCATTGGATTCTTCTCCTGCTCCAAGTCGACCAATGAACTGAACTTCATCGTTCAAAAATTTGCGCGTGCCGTAATTGGTACCAACAACATCGACTCCTGTAATCGAACTTGACACGCTCCCAGCGTGGTCGGTCTGGCCACAGTCTTCGGAGCAGGTGGAGGAACATCGAGTTATCAAGAGGTTGAAACAACCGACCTCATTGTGATGTGGGGCTCCAACGCCCGTAACGCTCACCCAATTTATTTTCAGCACGTACTCAAGGGCATTCACAACGGTGCCAAATTGTATTCAGTTGATCCGCGTCGTTCAGAAACTGCACAATGGGCCGACTTGTGGTTGGGACTCAACGTTGGTTCCGACGTCGCACTCTCCAACACCCTCGCTCGCGAAATCATTCATGCCGGTCTTACCAATCGTTCGTTCATTGAAAACTCGACGAGCGGCTTTGACGAGTACGCCGCATCTGTTGAAGAGTGGACACTCGAGCAAGGCAGCAAAGTAACTGGAGTTCCAGCCGAAGCAATCCGCGAACTTGCTCACGCTTTGGGCAATGCAAAAACTGCGCAGATCTGTTGGACGCTTGGCATCACCGAGCATCACAACGGTGTCGACAACGTGTTGTCTTTGATCAATCTTGCATTGTTGTGTGGCCACGTAGGCCGACCAGGTGCTGGACTGAGCCCACTGCGTGGACAAAACAACGTGCAGGGCGGCGGCGACATGGGTGCACTGCCAAACAAGTTGCCAGGGTTTCAAGACGTTGAAGATGTTGTTGCTCGCACCAAGTTTGAAAAAATGTGGAACGTCACTATCCCACCAAAAAATGGTTGGAACTTGACGCAAATGTTTGAAGCAATGGAACACGGCAAGATGAAGTCAGCTTTTGTGATTGGTGAAAACCCAGCACAATCAGAAGCCGATGGCGCGCACGCAACTGCGCTGCTCAAAGATCTTGAGCATCTCGTGGTACTAGATATTTTCCTTACCAAAACTGCAGAGCTTGCAGATGTTGTCTTGCCAGGTTCGGCATCGTGGTGCGAAGCAGACGGCACTGTCACCAACTCGGAGCGCCGCGTACAACGAGTTCGCAAAGCCATCACTCCTCCAGGCAATGCCCACGATGACATCCAGATTCTTCTTGACCTTGCAGAGTTGATGGGTCACTCATGGAAATACGACTCAAGCGAGGCCGTATGGAATGAGCTACGCAGTTTGTCGCCGATGCACTTCGGCATGACATATTCGAGACTTGCTGACTTGGGTGGCATTCAGTGGCCATGCTTCTCGGAAGATGCACTCGAGCCTTCGTACCTGCACGGCAGACTGTGGGCAGAAAAACTTGAAGACCGGGGTCGCCTTGCACCATTCAGCGTGGTGATCGACTCGCCACCAGTCGAAGAGACAACTCCAGAATTTCCGTTACGTCTCACCACAGGTCGTCGCCTCGATTCGTACAACACTGGCGTTCAGTCAGGTGGTTTCCAGAGCCCGTTGCGTATGGCCGAAACTGTTGACTTGTCGCCCGAAGATGCCATTTCAATGGGGATTATTGACGGAGAGATTGTGCGCATTACTTCACCACGCGGAACTGTTACTGCTCCCGCACGCGTTGACGATGGTCTCCGACCAGGACTCGTGTTCATGACCCCCCATTTCCCCAACGACGTGGACACCAATCTTTTGACCATCGAGGCAATCGATCCAAAATCGGGAACTGCCGAATTCAAGGCAGCAGCAGTGCGAATCGACAAGATTTCTGTCAATGACAAGCGCGTTCCCGTTGCTGGCGAATAGCCCAGCATTACGCTGTTGACCCCATGGACCTTAAAGTCAACTCTTCTGTAGCAACGCGCACCGAGCGCGATGCTGTCGACAGCGTTCTTGGCAAGCCAACTCAGTACACGCAAGGCGGTGATCGCACCGAGCAAGACTTGCGCGTGTCACGCGCCGGAGAAGCGCTTCGCAATTTGCGACACATGTTGTTGCCAACTTTGCATGCGGTAAATGATCGCATTGGTTGGATCAGTCGTGGCTCTATCAATTACATCGCCCAGCAACTCGACGTTGCCCCAGCAGAAATTTATGGTGTCGCAAGTTTTTACGCGTTGTTCTCGATGACCGAACGACCACAGCGTCAAGTACACGTCTGTATCGACTTGGCTTGTCGTGCAATGGGCGGACTGAAAGAAGATCAACTGCCTGAAGGTACACACCCTTCTCCATGTCTCGGAACGTGCGAGCGTGCACCTGCAGTACTCGTCATTGAAGCTGGCGACCCAGCCCGCCACGAGATACTTGCGCCAGCAACCCCTGTTCAAATCAAAGCACTTGCCAAAGGCGAATGGCCCGAAGCAGAAGCGACTGTTGTGTCGGCTACTCCGCAAGCGCAAGATGCATCCTCAAACCTCGTATTACTTGGTCGCATTGGAAAAGTTGATCCGCTCTCAATCTCCGATTACCAAAAGCACGGTGGTTTCGACGCATTGCGCAAGGCGATACAACTCGGAGCATCAGGTGTTATTGACGAAGTGAACACATCCGGTCTTGTTGGTCGTGGTGGTGCAGCGTTTCCGACAGGACGCAAGTGGGCCGCTGTTGCTGGCCAACCTGCATTCCCCCACTATTCGATTTGCAATGCAGACGAATCAGAGCCAGGCACGTTTAAAGATCGCGTCATCATGGAAGGTGACCCGTTCGCCCTCGTGGAAGCGATGATCATTGCTTCATTTGCTACTGGAAGCGAGCAAGGTTTTATTTATTTGCGTGGCGAGTATCCGCGCGCGATACGCAACGTGCAAAACGCGATTGACGAATCGACAAAGCACGGATTTTTGGGTAACAACATTTTGGGTTCAGGATTCAATTTCAATCTGACCATCGTTCGTGGTGCAGGGGCTTACATCTGCGGTGAAGAAACCGCAATCTTCAACTCAATTGAGGGCTATCGCGGCGAACCACGCAACAAGCCGCCGTTCCCAGTCGAAGTTGGCGTGTTTGGCAAACCAACTCTTGTCAACAACGTCGAAACACTTGTCAACGTTCTCTCCATTGTTAAAGACGGCGGTGCTGCATACTCCGCACTTGGCACTGAAGGATCAAAGGGTCGCAAGTTGTTCTGTCTTTCTGGTGCCGTTGCGAAACCGGGCATTTATGAAGTTGAGTTTGGCATCACGTTGCGACAATTGATTGAGCTCGGCGGCGGAATGCGCAACGGTTCAACCATGCAAGCAATTCTGTTGGGTGGTGCAGCCGGCGGATTTGTTGGGCCAAACGATCTTGACTTGCCGCTCACGATGGAAGCCACTCGTGCAGCTGGTTCAAGCCTTGGATCAGGAGTAGTCATGGTGCTCGATCAGTCGGTTGACATGGTTGACCAACTTCGTCGCATTGCAGCCTTTTTCCGCGACGAATCATGTGGTCAATGCGTACCTTGCCGCGTGGGCACCGTGCGCCAAGAAGAGATCGTTTCTCGTTTGGCAAAAGGTGTTCAGTCACAAGACATCGAATTGTTGCGAGAGCTCGGCACCGTGATGCGCGATGCATCAATTTGCGGTCTTGGCCAAACCGCCAACAGTGCAATTGATTCGGCAATCAACAAACTAAAAGTATTTGCAGTATGAGCACTCAAGTAACCACCGGTTTGCAAGTGCGCCGCTCGGTGCAACTCACTATTGACGATCAGTCGGTAACCGTTGCCGAAGGCGAAACCATCTTGAGCGCATGTCGCACAATGGGCAAAGAAATTCCCACCTTGTGCTTCGGTGACACCATCACCCCAAAGAATGCTTGCAGAGTATGCATGGTTGAAGTTGAAGGCTCACGCGTGTTGGTGCCTTCGTGTTCGCGCAAAGTCGAGCCAGGCATGGTCGTGCGCACCGATACCGAACGCACCGACCACAGCCGCAAACTCGTGCTCGAGTTGCTCGGCTCCTCGGTTGATCTTTCTCTGACCAACAATGTTGCGCGTTGGAA
>JBIKID010000046.1:0-12772 GCA_044361815.1 Ilumatobacteraceae bacterium
ACCCAGATAATCACTGCCTGATCAGAAAACGGAAGTCCGGCTCGCACATGTGCAACCGTCCACCCAATTGCCGCAGCAATCAGAATTGCGATGCCACCCATTGTGGGGGTTCCCTGCTTGGCCATTTGATGTGCAGGGCCATGATCCTCTGCTCCAAGTATTGGCTGGCCTTTGCCAAGCCGTGTGAAGAACACCATCAACAAACGGGTTCCAAAGAGCGACAGAATCATGCCGATCGAACCTGCAATAAAGATTGGAATCATAAGAGCGCACCTATCAATTCACTAGCAACTAGAGCATCATTGAATGGCAGAACCTGATTGCCAATGGTTTGTGTTGATTCATGACCTTTGCCAGCGATGATCACGACATCACCTTTTCTGGCAGTCATTAAAGCCAATTCTATTGCAGATCGTCGATCCAGTTCGACACTTACCGATGTTCTGCGATCGGAGTCTTCTATGCCAGAAACTATTTGATGCGCAATATCCATCGGCTCTTCCGAACGTGGATTATCTGATGTCACGATCACACAATCTGCTTCCGCTGCTGCAATCGCTCCCATCTGTGGACGTTTGGCTCTATCTCGATCGCCACCACAACCGAACACGAGGATTATCTTTCCCCCCGGTGCGATTATTTCTCGCGTTGTCTCAAGTACTCGTTGCAATGCATCAGGAGTATGCGCGTAATCCACAATCACATCAAACGGTGCACTATCCGAGATTGATTGAAATCTGCCGGCGACCGTTCCTGCAGTAGCCAACCCGGCAACAATGTCGACAATGTCGACTCCGAGACTGGCTGCCACAGTTGCGGCAGCAAGCGAATTTGACACATTAAATTTCCCACCAACCGGAACTTGCACAGTCTTTTTTCGCCATACATACGAGTGGCTACTCGCAGTAACTTCAATGTGCTCAATATCGTCCAACCCAAAGTTCACAGTTTTGATTTCGGTGGCGTCCACCAGCAGTCGCCCGTGCACATCATCACGATTGATAATTCCAAGACTTGAATACTGATTCTCAAACAAACTTGCCTTCGCGGCAAAATATTTTTCTTCGGTTTTATGAAAATCCAAGTGTTCTGGCGAAAGATTCAAAAAGACCACTGCATCAAAATGTGTCCCAATGATTCGTTGCAGCACAAGTGCATGCGAAGTCACTTCCATCACCACCGCTTCAACACCAACATTCGCGGCCTGCCATAAGTTTCGTTGCAAGTCGCAAGACTCAGGTGTGGTCCTCACTCCAGACAATGTTCCAAGCACTTCAGTGACTAAACCTTGATGACGAAAAATCGCACCGAGTAGATGTGCAGTAGTTGTCTTGCCATTCGTGCCAGTAATGCCGACAACACGCATCTTTTGGCTCGGATGGTCGTAGAAAGCACTCGAGATCTCACCCATTGCTCGGCGAGTATCAGTTACAACGATCTGAGCGCATTCAAGAGGAAGCTCGCGCTCGACCAACAATGCAGATGCTCCCGCACTCAATGCGGCTTGCGCAAAATCATGCCCATCCGTGTTTTCACCCACTAAACAACAGAACAATGCACCACTAGCCACCCTCGTCGAATCGTGTGTGATATCCCCGATTGTCACATCGAGCGACCCACGCGAGGCATACATCACGCCTGGCAATTGACCGGCGTACGTTTTTTCGAGCAGTTTGCCTAGCGCTACTGGCGCGACCGTGTCCGTCGTCGCCTTCATAATTAGTGCGCAGCACCCAACTCGGCAGGGCGCTCCTTTGGACAGCCCATATCCGTAGCAGCTGGTCGAATATCAAGTTCGTTAATCAGCACTTGGGCGATATTCGCAAACACTGGTGCAGCAGCAGTTCCACCAAAACGGTCACGCGATGCCGGATCTGGTTCGTCAATCGAGACCAACACGGAGAAGCGTGGTTTTTCTGCAGGTAAGAAGCCAACGAACGAAGCAAAATATGCACGCGAGCCATCGTCCTTGATGTAGGTGCCATTGTCTTGGCGTTTGTAACCAGTACCCGTCTTTCCAGCAACCGTCATACCTGGCACTTTTGCAAGTGCGGCAGTTCCAAAGCAAACGACATCACTCATCATCGAACGCATTGTTGCGGCCACTTCTGGCTTGATCACAGTGTGAGTTGCCGATGGCGTACTTGGTTGATTAATGCCGTCTAAGTCGATCACCGAATTGACAAGCCGCGGCGCAACATAGACACCGTTATTGGCAACGACGTTGACACCTGCGATCAGCTGCAATGCACTTGATGAATATCCATAACCATAAGCAGTTGTAATCTTTTCGGTACCGCGCAACTCATTAAACGACTTGAGTAGCCCCTTGCTCTCCCCCGGGTAATTGACATCTGTCTTTGCACCGAACCCATACCTTTTGAAATACTCGTGCATCTTCTCTGGTGGCAGAGTCTGCGCGATCTGCACAGTTCCGAGGTTTGACGAGTCAACGATGATCTTGCGAACTGTCATTTCTTCAAGTCCGTGCGGGTACGCATCAGTAATTGTCTGCGCCCATTTGGTTCCTGCGTTAAACACCTGCTTTCCCGCAACGCTAAACACCGAGTTTGCTTCTACTGTTCCTTCGTTCAGCGCGGCCGAAATGCTAAAGACCTTCGCCACTGACCCAGGTTCGTATGCGTCCACTGCTGCAAAGTTGCCCGAGTCTGCGGTGTACGTGCCGTCAGTATTTTTACGTATTGTCGACATCGCATAGATTTCGCCAGTTGTTGAATCCATCACAATCGCTGTGCCACCACGAGCGTTGAGTCGAGTGATCTGCTGAGTAACAATTGCATCCACCTGAAATTGAATGTTGCGATCAATCGTTGTCACGAGATCTTGACCTGGCACTGCGGCCTGACTTGAGTCATCGCCGGTAGGTATTGATTGACCCTTGCTATTAACTTCACGCACTATTCGACCATCGGTGCCGGCAAGGAGCACATTGAATTGCTCTTCTAGGCCTGAAATTCCTACACCATCTACGTCGGTGCGACCAACAAGTGCACGCAACCCATCCGAAGTCAACGTTCGACTTTGTTCTGCGTACGAAGAGATTCCTGGAAGATTGAGTGCCGTCAATGCATCAGAAACTTCTGTTGTAGCTTGTCGAGCAATATAGAGAAAACTTGAACCTGTATTTTGAAGCTTGCTTGCAAGCACCAACTCATCTTCTGGCAACATTCCAAGGACACCTGCAATTGCGCGCGCGGTGGCAACCGGGTCGACAATGATTCGGGGATCAGCAAAAACAGTTCGTGTTGGCACTGGCAAGGCCAGTTCCAAACCGTTGCGATCAAGAATTGATCCGCGCTCTGCAAATGCTGTAGAAATTCGGGTCCGCTGACTCACGCTGGCCTCGCGATAGGCACTCGCTCCAATTGTCTGCAAATACGAAACCCGAACAAGCAGTGTCATCAACATCAACGAGATCAACACATACATGGCAACAAGTCGAAAACGAATCTTGCCGCCCTGCAGGTTTTTGTAAAAATCTGCAACCGAAGTACGAGCCCGATCGCGGACTACGTCGGCTGCATTTGCACGGCCTCTTGCTACAACGCTCACGGTGTTACCTGCTCTTGCCGCAATGTGGAGAGAGGCGCAAGCGGATTAAAACTCGACATTGCAGATGGTTCTGCGATCGTTGGGTCCATCAAAGCAGTTGCAATTACTACTTGCGCCACGACATCTTGGGGTACTTCGACGAATCGTGAGCCGAGACCTTGCGCCATGCCTTGCAAACCAGCCTGTGTGCGCAAATATTCTGGCGCGAGCAATCCTGCACGCTCTTGACGCAGTTGGTCCTGATACAACTTTGCCAAGCGCAATTCACCCGAGACATGGTCCAGCTTCAATTGCTGTTCAGCAATGACGGCCTGAAAACCGATCGCAATGCTCATCAGTAGAAACAAACCAACAGCGCCTGCAGCAAACAACCGAATTGTGCGACGTGTCGCCTGAGGGACGAGAGTGAGATGGCGCTCAGGGGGTGTCGACTGATGTCGACGTGGACCAGGCTGTGGCCTCCGTTCAACTGCAATCGCTAGCGCCATCTCAACTACTCACTTTCTCAATGACCCGCAAACGTGCCGAAGCAGCTCGTGGATTAAATTCGATCTCGTTCGTACTCGGACGCTCGCTCACTCGTACTTTGCGAACGAGTTTGTGCAGTGGCGACGCATGGTGGTGATACGGAGATGCGACAATTTGCATCTTCGGGTCTGCCTCTGCATCCTTGAATGCTTGCTTGACAATGCGATCTTCTCCAGAGTGATACGACAACACAGCGATGCGCCCACCAGGACTTGTTGCGCGAATTGCTTCGTTCAGAGCGTTCGGCAAAATGTCGAGTTCCTTGTTGACCTCAATACGAATTGCTTGAAAGCTGCGCTTTGCTGGGTGTCCACCGGTTCGCCGCGCTGGGGCCGGTATAGCCCCTGCAATGATCTCGGCCAATTGCACCGTGTCAGTAATTGGTCGAGCGGCAATGATTGCCTTGCTGATGCGATAAGCAAATCGCTCATCTGCATTGTTTCGTAAAACATGTGTCAGTTGTTCCAGGTCATACGAGTTCACAACGTCAGAAGCACTGAGCTGTTGCGTAGTGTCCATACGCATATCAAGCGGTCCTGCATTGCGATACGAAAAACCACGGTCGGCCATGTCAAGTTGAGGTGATGAAACACCTAGATCAAAAAGCGCGCCAGAGATTTCGGTGATGCTGTTGCGCTCGAGCATCGCAGACATCTCATCAAAGCGTCCCTGCTCGATCAACAGACGATCGCCAATTTCGGCATGTTCGCTTGCCAATTTGCGACCATGTGCAATCGCAATGGGATCTTGATCGATACCAAGCACCCGCATCCACGGATAAGCATTCAACAACCGAACAGTGTGACCGGCACCGCCCAACGTTGCGTCAACGATGACACCGTGCGGCACCGGCGCAAACACTTCTACGATCTCTGCTGCCATGACTGGATCGTGACCAAACGAAATCGAGATGTTTACTGGGCTGTTTAATGATTGAGACATAAGTATTTGTTCACGATCGCAATAATTTTGCGTAGCTTCAGGACACCTGTGCTTCGCTCTTCAGCAGTCCCCCGGCTCGCGGTGCCGCCGGGATGTCTCCCCGCGCGTACGAGATAGAAGCGGGCGGAGTTGATGCTGTCTACCTTGCTCACCGGAAGACTGCTGAAGAGCGAAACCTTTTGGAGTGGTCTCGAACTTGCTACACGTTGCGTTGGTTCGTGACCTGTCTCCCTTCGACCGTTTCCCTATTGACCAGTGCCCGCAATTTGCTGCAGGCCTTCGTCGCTGATGCGCTGATGGCGCGTTGGATCCCAGATTTCTGCGCGGTCGAACGATCCGCTGACAACAACTCGGGAATTGAGTGTGAGACCGGCGTATTCACGCAAAATTTCATCGATGTTGATTCGCCCTTGGGCATCAACAACAACTTCAAATGTGTTGCTCGCAAGTGCGCGCTGCTGATTGCGATCCATCTCTCCAGATCGCACCTTCTCGACAGCATCTTTAGCAACTGCCTCAAATGCCTCGGCCGTCAAAATATCGACGCACTTATCGCGACCAATCGAGAGGTAACAACGGGGTTCCAAACGGGGACGAAACGAAGCAGGCAATCCAAGCCGACCCTTTGGGTCCAACTGACGCTCATGCACCCCTACAAACACTCTGGCCTCCGCTGCCGTTTCTTGCTTTTTCCTTGCTGCCACTGGGTTTGAGCCATCGCCCTCACCAAGTGGCTTTACATTATCCCCACTTTCCCCCACTTACAAGCATTATCCCCCACTTTTCTCCACTTTTTTATTGGATATTTCCTTAGGGTCAGCGAGCCCATTTCAGGGCATAGTGAAGCCAAGCCAAGCCAAGGCAAAAGATCTGCTCGCGAATTTGCTCGAGAATCTGCGCGAGTGTGCGTTAAGCGCGAGCTATTTGCGCCATAAAGGCAGTCAGCACATCAGATGCCGACAATCCGGCGATGATCTGACTTAAAGGCATCACGCTGTGTTCAAGATTTGCAGCAATCCCATCACGAGTGGCATTTGGATCACTGAGTAATTGGCAAAACTGCCGCGACAACTCTGCTTCCCACTGCAAATACACCGTGCATTGAAATCGTGCAGATTCTTGGGTGCGCCGCTGGCTGATGCCAACAATTTTTTTGAGCTCACCTTCAGCGTCAACACTCATCACTTCCCCTGGTCCAACACCTGAAAAACACACGAGGTCGCCATGCTCGCCCATGCTCAGATTTTCGCGATGCACGTGTGCCTGCAATACGTGTGCAGATGCAAACGATTTGATTGCAGCCAACCAGACTTCGCCCAACCACCATGAAGCTTGGCCTACATCATCTATCCAAAGCGGATCATTTTTAGGTATCACCACGTCCAACCACACTTGCTTGCCAGGCGATAGAAAGACCATCCCCCCGCCACTTCTTCGGCGCACTATTTCTACGTTCGTTTTTTCACATAAGTCGATATTGAGTTCGGTCTCTGTTTGACGCGAGCCCAAAACAATTGCAGGGACCGTGATGTCTACATTCCACACACTTCGCTCTGCCGGAAGATCTCGCCCATGTTGCTCGCTTGCAGTTGTGTGCACATTGCGCACACGCCATGTCGGCTCAGGATGCAGCGGCAAGATACTGCTTCCACTCGTCCGGCACACGTCCGACCGACACAGTGATCCAGGCCAATTCACGTGGGGCAAGAGGCTGAGACTCAAGCAACATGCCAGCCTCTTCGGGTGTTCTATCCCTCTTGCGTAAATTGCATGGACGACATGCTGCTGTCACGTTTTCCCAAATATGCATACCACCACGCGAGCGCGGCATGACATGGTCAATCGAGTCGGCGACTCCGCCGCAGTACTGACAGCGGTGATCATCTCGTGCAAACACTGCGCGACGAGAAAGTGCTGTGCGTCGGTGATACGGAACCTTGACCATGTAGCGCAGACGAATCACGAGCGGGCCAGGAATGCTCATCGTTTCCGAATGCACTTCCGTTCCATCATCTTCGATGATTTCGGCTTTATCCGACAGCACTAAACACACAGCGCGTCGCGCAGAGACAACACTCAGCGGCTCGTATGTTGCATTTAATACCAGCGCGCTTCGCATGAGTTATGCCTTGAAGAGTCGTCGACGCATCGACGTTCCGGTACTGTGCCAATCTTTTGACCACTCCAAATAGTCGATAATGTCAGCAATCTCTGGCTGGTCGACGCCATATCCATATTGCGTGGTCAATCGAAAATCGATATATGCACGCGTCGGCAACGGCAGATGCGAACCAGTACGCCACCACTGACGTGGCACTAACCGCTTGGCCGAACGAAGCGCCGTCATCCACAAACCGGGCCGCACAACAACGGCGCCAATGAGTTTCAGATACGTGCGAAGGGCCAGCATCAGATCAACCCGGCTTTGGTTCCTTGGGTAGACCCAATACCATCTCGCCGATGATGTTGCGTTGCACCTGAGATGAACCCGCATAGATCGTTCCTGCGCGTGCATTCAAGAATGTCATTGTCCAACTCATCGAATCATTTGGTGCACCAGCATCGTCGGTCGAGAACGCACTTGAAGGCTTCCGACCCGTCGGAACCATTGCGTCCATCCCCAAAAGATCTACGCCCAACTCGGTGACAATCTTGTGGTACTCGCTCCAATACAACTTGAAGATTGCGCCGTCAGGACCAGGATGATGCCCAGCCAAAAACTTTGTCAACGTACGCATGCCCAAATAACGCATCACTTGCACTTTGGAGTAACACCATGCCAATTTTTGGCGAATGCGTGGGTCATTGCTGACTCCGCGATCTTTTGCAAGTTGCAACAAGCGATCAAATTCCGCCTCAAATGCAATCGGAGCAATTGATGCTGCGGCACCGCGCTCAAAACCAAGCAGACCCATGGCAACTGCCCAACCGTTGTTTACGCCGCCGACAACATTCTCTTTTGGCACGACAGCGTCGGTATAAAACACTTCGTTGAATTCGCTCTCACCCGAAAGCATCTTGATTGGGCGCACCTCAATACCTGGCTGCCTCATATCTACGAGCAAAAACGAAATGCCTTTATGTTTCGGTGCATCTGGATCTGTACGCGCAAGCGTAAAAATATGATCGGCAAGATGTCCTGCAGAAGTCCATATCTTTTGACCGTTCAATACCCACTGATCGCCGTCCAACTCTGCGCGTAATCCAACGTTTGACAAATCGCTGCCAGCGTTTGGTTCGCTGTAACCCTGACACCACGTATCTTCACCCGCAAGCAAGCGAGGCAAGTAATGACGCTTTTGCTCTTCGGTGCCAAACAGCAACAACGTGTTACCCAGCATTTGAATACTGAACACGTCGTTGTGTCCTCCGGTTGGCACACCTGCTCGAGCAAACTCTTCAGCAATGATGACTTGTTCAAGTTCAGACAATCCGCCGCCACCAAACTCGACTGGCCAGCCAGGAGCAAGGTAACCAGATGCAAACAGTGTCGCACGCCATTCGGTAATGAAATGCTCGAGCGCATCGCCAGTCAGTGCGCCAATGCCCTTCCAATTTGGGGGCAACTTCTCGGCCAAAAAGGCCTGAACTTTTTCGCGATACTCTTCCGCCGCTGCGCTGTATGTCGGGTTCATGAGTCTTTACGCTAGTACGAAGACCTGGCCAGACTCGCAGCGCCAATCAACGGTGCTGCATCACCCAGACCAACGGGCAACACCCTCATTCCACGAATGAATTCCAGGCGTGCCGAACGGTCAAGCTCGTGCTGAACGGACTCAAAGAAGAGAGCACCGAAACCGAGTGCAACCGAGCCGCCGATCACGCAGAGCTGTAAGTCCATGAGCGCACCCACTGCTACAAGTGCTCGCCCAACGAGTTTTCCTGCCTCAATCTTCACTTCGTTCGTTGCATACTCACTCGGCTTTCCAGTCATCGCTTCAACCGATCTGCCAGAGACATGCGCCTCCAAACATCCGTGGGCTCCGCACTCACACAACCTGCCATCGGGCTCAACAATTATGTGTCCGATATGTCCAGCGTTACCAAAATGTCCAGTCACAAGTTTGTTGTTTGAAACGATGCCACCTCCGACTCCCGTCGACACCACCATTCCAATTACATCCGAAACTCCTACGGCACTCCCACACCACACTTCTCCAAGCACCAGCGCTTGGGCATCATTAGCAATGTACGTCTTTAGTCCTGTTGCACTTTCGATAGCAGAGAGCAAACTAAATCCTCTCCAATCGGGGATGTTTAACGGCGAGACGCTTTCCCCACCCAATGTCATCGGTCCGCCGCAACCGACACCGCATGCTTCAATTAGCACCTCGGTTTGCAACATTTGTGCATCGATCAGTTTCTTCAGCGCACCCCATACATCCGTTGAAGGCGTCTGGGTTTGCATCCGCGACAACAGCTCACCGCTTGTCGACACCACACCAACAGCAAGCTTCGTGCCGCCAATGTCAATGGCGAGGTAACCCGTTGAACTAGATGTCTTTGCCAAATTTGATTCGACTCGAAGCGGCATTAGTGCGTGCCTTGCGCAACGACGCGGCAACATCCAACAAACCAACTTTGCTCATCGCACGCAACTGCTGCTCAATGACCAACACACAACCAAGCATTGCCAGAAATCCAGCGAATGCAACGAGAAAATGCACTTGCAACGCAATAACGGTGAACACGAGTGAAGCAATTGCGCCAAGACCAGCCCACCACGCTTTACGAGCTGAATGCGCGTAAATCCCTGACGGTTTTACGGCGCTTGCGAATCGCTCATCAGTTTCGAGCGACTGCTCAATTTGCTGCAAAATTTTTAGTTCTTCCGCTGACAGTGGCATAGTCCTCATCTTATTGCTCGGGACCCCATTTTGATGAACCTGGTCGGCGTTTGGAATTAAGGGCGCTGGCTAGGCCTATTGCATCGTCCCCAAATCGCTCACGAATACCGTCGATGGCTGCGGTGGCCGGAGCCCACACCTCATCAAGCGATGTGGCGTCCTGGCTGTGAGTCCCTTCGTCAAACAAACTTAATTGCGCTTCGGGAACCGCAAAGTTGCGAGTCGACATGCCCACAAGTCGCACACCACGGCGCATGTCAATATCGACCAACAAGCCTTCGATCATCTGCATCATTGCCTGGGCACTCGTTATTGGCGTTGCGCTTGTAGTCGAACGCGTGATTGAAACAAAATCTGAATACTTTATTTTGACCGTGCAGGTTCGCGGCGCAAGCCCTTCGTCTCGACATCTCCTCGCAACTAGATCAGACAACCGAACAAGATGACCTCGCACAGTTTCGAGCTCAAATATGTCATTGCTAAACGTTTCTTCATGACCGATTGATTTCGAGTCAGTGTTTGGCTCTACTTCCCGATGATCAATGCCATTTGCGAGCTGGTGAAGATGTGTTGCATGAGCATCACCTAATAGATGCTTCAAAATCCGCAGGTCAATGACAGCCATTTCTGCAACTGTCTTGATACTTATGCTTTGCAATTTCGTAAGCGTTGCAGGACCAACCCCCCACAAAGCCTCGACATTGAGGCCATGGATAAATTCACGTTCCTTGCCACTCTCGATTTGCACAACTCCACGCCCAGGTCGCACACTCACGTGGTCGGCGATCGGCTTTGCCGTCTTTGATGCCAACTTTGCAACAAACTTGCTTGTCGCAACACCAACACTGCACACCAAACCCACTTCATCCAAAACTCGTTTTCGAATTGCCTCCGCAATTGCCACCCCATCGCCAAGTAATCGTTCGGCTCCGGTCACATCCAAAAAAGCCTCGTCAAGAGAAAGTCCTTCGACGAGGGGCGTAAAGTCTCGAAAAATATCAAACACTTGTGAACTCACCTGCACATAGAGATCCATATCGCCTGGCAGAAAAATTGCGTCCGGGCAAAGTCTGCGTGCCCGAACCGAGGGCATTGCAGAAAACACGCCGTATCTGCGTGCCTCGTACGACGCGGCCGCTACGACACCTCGATTACCCTCGCCCCCAACGACAACCGGCTTGCCTCGTAGTTCAGGACGCTGACGCAACTCCACCGCTACGTAAAACATGTCCATATCCACATGCAGAATTGTTCGGTCCGGTTTCACGACAACAACTACGCTAATCGGGTGCCGCAAACCCCGAACGACAAGCGCGCCTTGTCCGCACTTCCATCTCCTCGCGCCAGAGTCATCGCATTCGTTGGAGTGTTGATTGCAGGTGCTGCAGGCGCCGCTATCGGATACTCGCTTGTTGATTTACAGTGTGCTGGCGAATGTTCGGTGGGCACCGGCATTGGCCTCTTGCTCGGCGCAATCACTGGCGCAATTGGCATGTCGGTAGTCAGCGTTTTGGTACTGCGTGCAGTCGGAGAATGGCGCGAACTTGCCGACAACTAGTCAACTCGCGTCCCAACTTCTGGATGTTGCAACCACGTTGGCCAAGCAAGCCGGAGACATGGCGCTCGATGGACGTCGATCAGGTCTCAAACATGTTCAAACCAAGTCAACCGCGACAGACATGGTCACCGAGTTTGACAAGGCATCAGAGGTATTGATCGTGCAAGGTCTGGGTTCGATGCGTCCAGACGATGCAATTATTGGCGAAGAAGGTGCAAGCCATTCGGGTACGAGCGGGATCACGTGGCACATCGACCCGATCGACGGCACGACCAACTTTTTCTACGACCTACCTACTTGGGCGGTATCGATCGGAGCTGTTGACGAACATGGTTCGCTTGCCGGCGCGGTGTACATCCCTGCTTTGAACGAAATGTTTACAGCAACTCGCGGTGGAGGCGCGTTTTGCAATGGCGAACCCATCCATTGCAACTCGATCAACGACATTGCCCAGGCACTTGTCTGCACGGGATTTAGTTACTCAGCCGAACGGCGAACGGTGCAGGCCACACGGGTTTCAAAGTTCATCCACCAGGTTCGCGACATTCGACGCTTCGGAGCAGCCTCAATCGATATGTGTTTCGTCGCATGCGGCAGGTTTGATGCCTACTTCGAAGAAAACCTCCACTCATGGGACATCGCTGCTGGAGATCTGATCGCCCGTGAGGCAGGATGCCAAACAGGAGACTTTGCTGGCAATGCATTGCGGCCCGCCCAAGTTTTGGTCTCTCATCCCAACATATTTAGCCAACTCGGCGACCTCATTTTGACTTCCAGCACCTCCGATCGGTAAGTATTAAGCCCATGGCGATTCGAGTCTTAACCGTTGAGGACGACGAGCGCATTAGAGCCTCTGTCAAACTTGCTCTCGAGGACGAAGGCTGGATCGTTGACGAGGCTCCGACTGGTGAAGATGCAATTGCAATTTTCCAAAGCACTCCGGCCGATGTTGTGCTTATTGACATCATGCTTCCTGGCATTGATGGTTTCGAATTGTGTCGCACGATTCGCAAATTGAGTGATGTTCCAATCGTCATGGTCACTGCGCGCATCGACACTCATGATGTTGTCGCGGGGCTCGAGGCCGGAGCAGACGATTATCTCACCAAACCTTTTGCGCCAAAAGAACTCTCTGCTCGCATTCGCGCGCTACTCAGACGTGTGCGTCCATCTGCACCCGGCCATTCAAAACTTGTGTTCGGGAATCTCGAAATAATCCCTGACGAGGGAAAAGTAACGCTCGCTGGCAAAGATGTTCCGCTCACAAAAACCGAGTTTCGCTTGCTGTGTGAATTGGCCCACGACCCAAACGGCGTGTTTAGCC
>JBIKID010000110.1:0-3867 GCA_044361815.1 Ilumatobacteraceae bacterium
TCCAACGCAGTGGTGCTGCGTGATAGAGCGGTGCGGGCGAAAGGTAAATCGTGCTGTCGTCCATCGCGAACAAGAATTGCCCAAGTGATGTCACGCCGTTTGGAGACCCCAGTGGGTTTTTGCCGAGATTGAGCGCGACGCCTTTAGGGCGACCGGTTGTTCCGCTGGAATACAACATGTCCGAACCGTCAACTCGATCAATCAAAGGAAGCGATGATTGCTGAGCAACGATTTCTTCGTAGCTGTCGTACTTGTCGATAACGCCATCCAACATGAGACGAAGATCAACGTTTGGAATCAAGTCTGATATCTCTGCCGCTTGTTCGGATTTATATTTGCTCGTGATAAATGCTTTCGCGTTGCAGTCATTAATGATGTAAGTCAGTTCATCAGACGTGAGGCGACTTGAGCACGCTGTGTAGATGAGTCCTGCGTAGTGGCATCCCCAAATGACTTCAAAGTATCGAGGGTGATTTTCGAGGCAAACCGCGATGTGGTCGCCGGGACGTAGACCTTGTTGAAAAAGCAGCTGGCTGAGACGATTAGCGGCCTCGTCGAGTTCCTTGTAAGTAATGACCTGGGACGTCGACGCCATGATGATGGCTGGTTTATCTGGATTGATGGTTGCAATTTGTCCTGGAAACATAGCCAAAAGTTAGCCCAAATTTTGATGCGTCTAGCAATTTGGGATATGTAACCACTCAGACCGATAAGGCGTAAAGTTACTGTTGTTACTAGATTTGTTTTGAGCGAAAAGGGGAGCGGATGTCGACAGAACAGTTGCAAACGTCGTTGGACGAGCAGGTCATTAATGATGCGATCAGCGAGTTGATTGAGGCCTTTCCGCCCAGCAAGACAAAACCCGTGGTTTTTTTGGGAGAGCAGTTTGACCGCGGCCTCGCGTGGGTGCACTTTCCTGTTGGCTCTGGTGGACTTGGGTTGTCGCCTAAGCACCAGAAAATCGTGAGTGAGAGATTGTCTGCAGCGGGTGGCCCAAATGCGTATGCACGCAATCCAATCGGTTACGGAATGTGTGGTCCAACCGTTGTTGAGTGGGGTACACCAGAGCAATGCAAAAAATATTTGCGACCACTATTTACTGGCGAGGAAATTTGGTGTCAGTTGTTCTCTGAACCAGGTTCTGGATCGGACTTCGCTGGACTTTCAGCAAAGGCAATCAAAGATGGCGAAGAATGGTTGGTCAACGGTCAAAAGGTTTGGACCACTTTGGCTCATCTCTCCAAGTGGGGATTGCTGGTCGTGCGCACAGATCCAGATGCTGTCAAGCATGCTGGCATGACAGCGGTAGTTGTTGACATGCAGGCACCTGGGGTCGAAGTGCGACCATTGCGACAGATGACTGGTGAGGCCGAATTCAACGAGGTGTATTTCACCGATGTGCGCGTTCCAGTCTCGGAGACGCTTGGTGGTCCTGGCGACGGGTGGCGCGTGAGCCTGACGACGCTGATGAATGAGCGAGTTGCAATTGGTGGAGCGATTCCTCCGAGGGCATCAGGCCCGATCCGTGAGGCAATGAAGATTTGGGAAAAGATGCCGACTGAGCAGCGAGATGCCGCTACTCGCGACAAGTTGACTCAGCTGTGGATACGGGCTGAAGTGCTTCGTCTCACAAACATTCGAGCGGGACAGAATCGAAAACTTGGTGTTCCTGGTCCGGAGGGTTCAATTGGCAAGATGGCCAGTGCGGATCTCAACAAACAAACCTATGAATTCTGCATTGAATTAATGGGTGCGCACGGAATGTTGTACGGAAGTTATGCAATGGTAAGACCAGAAACTGCAATGAGCTTTGACTCCGTACCTAAAGCATTTTTGCGCGCTCGCGCCAACAGTATTGAGGGCGGAACAAGCGAAGTCATGAAGAACATTCTTGGTGAGCGAATGCTTGGACTTCCAGGTGACGTTCGGGTCGATCGCGAAATTGCTTGGAGCAAAGTACCGCGCAATTAGGCAAAACGCCTTGAAATTAATTCGTTAGTTTTTGCAAAACAGTGCTGGCGCTTACTGAGCGATCGTCCAAGTGCTGAGCACTTAAAAAATTCCCGCCGATCATCACGGTAGATGCTTGCTCGATTGCATGCTGTAACTGACGGATGTTTCGTGGTGGTGGAAAGTATTCATCTTCGGTTGTGAGCCGAACCTCTTCAACTCCCAGGCGTGGAGCGAGTCGGTTGACTACAGCCATCACCAATTCTTCTGGTGCAGAGGCTCCGGCAGTTACTCCGACAGTTCCGGAAATATCGTCAGGAATTTCCTCGGCGGAGTTAATGCGTAGAACGGTCTTGCAGTTCATCGACCGAGCAAGCTTTTCTAGTGCAAGAGTGTTAGACGAATTAGCTGAACCGATAATTATCACTGCGTCACAATCTTCAACTATTTGCATCAGTGCGGTTTGACGGTTGGTCGTAGCAAAACACAAATCACTTTTCCCAGGTTGCCAAACTTGTGGGAATCGCACTTTTACGGCTTGGGCAACTTCTTGCCAATCTCGATGTGACAAAGTGGTCTGAGCGAGTAGTGCTAGTGGTTCATTTGTGTCGAGCAGCTCCGCAACGTCTTCAATCTTCTCAACACGGGTTGTGGCGTGTGGAGCAACAGCCATGGTTCCCACAGCTTCTTCATGACCCTCGTGTCCGATATAGATAATTTTGTATCCCTTATTTGAGCGAACACGAAGCTCATGATGCACTTTTGTGACTAGCGGACACACAGAATCAACGACGTAGCCTCCACGAGCAATCGCATTGGCGACTACTTCGGGTGCCGAACCGTGGGCCGACAACATAATTGGGCTTCCAGTAGGAATTGCATCGATATCGTCGACAAAAATCACGCCTTGTGCGATGAAGCGATCAACAACAGACTTGTTATGCACGATCTCGTGAAAGCAATACACAGGTGCGGGAAACGTGCGAACCATCCAAGAAAGAGCTTTGATAGCCATCTCGACACCAGCGCAGAAGCCTCGAGGGGCAGCAAGTAGGACACGATCTACTTGCGATGCAGTTGACACAGTCACGATCTCACTTTAGTGCTCATCGTTCTCGCATAAACCGCTTGTAGAATGCATGCGTGACTGAACGATTGCCTACCGTTGTAATCGTCGGACGACCCAATGTGGGGAAGAGCACTCTCTTCAATAGATTTTTGGGCGCTCAGGTTGCGATAGTCGAAGACCAACCCGGTATTACCCGCGATCGTTTCGAACGAGATGTCGAATGGATTGGCAAGAAATTCAGCGTTGTTGATACAGGCGGATGGATGCCAGGCGGCTCCGAACTGGATACCAAAGTCAGTCGCCAAGTTGAAGAGGCGGCAAGAGCTGCAGACCTCGTGCTTTTCGTAGTTGACACTTGGGTGGGTGTAACCCACGACGATGAGTTGATCGCACAATGGTTGCGCAAAGTGGATCGTCCAGTTCTCGTTGTTTCCAACAAAATCGACTCCGAACGACGCGAATCAGATCGTTGGGATTTTCTGTCGCTCGGTTTTGGCGAGCCTATTGCGGTTTCTGCTTTGCACGGACGCAAGTCGGGTGACTTGCTTGACGCGATTCTCGAACGAGTTGAGGCACTTGATTTAGAGCCGGAGCCAGAAATTGGTGATGCCATTCGTGCTCCAGGTATTCCTCGCGTTTCGATTGTTGGTCGTCCAAACGTTGGTAAGAGCACCCTCTTCAATAGGTTGGTAGGCGAGGATCGTTCGATTACGCACGACATGCCAGGAACAACCAGAGACGCAATCGACACTCAGGTTGATACTGAAGATGGACCAATGGTGTTCGTTGATACGGCTGGAATGCGTCGTAAAAGCAAAGTCGACGAGTCGGCAGAGTATTACTCGTTT
>JBIKID010000047.1:0-12706 GCA_044361815.1 Ilumatobacteraceae bacterium
AATGAAATGAAGCGTGACCCTCAAAATTTCATTTTCAATCAGTTCTGCGAGTTCGGCAATTATCTCGGCCACTTTGAAGTAACCGGACAGGCACTAGCAAGTGTCTATCAACACGTTGCAAAGTCAATGAACAATCCAAATCTGCGCCTCGCAGCCTTCACGTCGGCAACTGGTTCTGCAGGCACTATCGGCGCAGGCGACAGATTGAAGGAAATGTTTGGCACCAAGATCGTGGCGGTTGAAGCACTTGAGTGTCCAACAATGCTCGAGAATGGTTTTGGCGAGCACAACATTCAAGGCATCGGCGACAAGCACATTCCGCTTATTCATAACGTGATGAATACCGATGTGATTGCAGCCGTGTCCGACCGCGCTACTGATGAGCTCGACGTGTTATTCAACATTCAGGCTGGTTGCGACTATTTGGTTAATCGCAAACATGTGCCAAAAGAAATTGTTGACACGTTGCAACACTTTGGCTTCTCGGCAATTTGCAATGTCATTGCTGCTATCAAGACCGCAAAGTTGCTTGGACTTGGCGCCGATGACGTATTGATCACGATTGCCACAGACGGCGCAGACTTGTATCCGAGTGAGCGTGTCAAGACAATGGCGCGTCGGTTCAACAATAAGTTTGGCGAAGTTGAAGCAGCCGAAATCTTTGCCGAGCATTTGGGAACAGTGACCACTGAATCGATGATTGATTGCACCGAGCAAGATCGCAATCGCATTTTTAACCTTGGCTATTACACATGGGTGGAGCAGCAGGGAACACCACTTTCGGTGTTTGAAGCCCGCAGGTCTCAAACTTTCTGGCGCAACTTGCGCCGCTATGTTCCAGTTTGGGATGCGCTTATTGACGAGTTCAACGCACGAGTAGCGAAAGCAAAATAGTCGCAGTCCCGCGATAATTGCACCATGTCGGTTGGGTCGGTAGTGGCTTCAAATGCAACGGGGTGGAAGTGCGCGGCGTGCGGTCACCGAGTTTCGGTAGAGCAGCCCTTCTCTTGGCGTTGTCCAAACTCATCTGATAGCGATCGTCATCATGTGCTGTTGTTGGAGCAACCCATTGCGCCACTGCGATCAACCGGTGATAACAATCCATATATCGCTTTCAGAAAATATCTTGCATGGGATGCCTTCGCTGCATCGCTTGGGTTAAACGATGAACAACGCGAGGCAATCATTCGGCGCACCGACGATGCAGTCGCGCGTGTTGCGAGAACGGGTTTTCGCACAACACCGTTTGCTCGCAATGATGCGTTGTCCGATGCACTCGGTTTTGCGAGTAATGGCGGTGTATGGGTCAAAGACGAAACCAATAATGTCGCTGGCTCACACAAGGCCCGTCACTTGTTTGGAGAATTGCTCCATCTTGTGACAGCACAAGAGGCTGGAGTTGCACCGTGGAAGCGAGATGCAGATCGACCACAACTTGCTATCTCGTCGTGTGGCAATGCCGCATTTGCCGCAGCAACGTTGGCGAAGTCAGTCAACTGGCCGATCTTGGTGTTTGTGCCAGAAAATGCTGCGAGCGAACTCACCGATCTGTTGCAGAGCGTCGATGCTTTGATCGTTCGCTGTCCTCGACTTGAGAGTGATCCACCTGGTGATCCGTGCGTACATCGATTCCGGGAAGCCGTTGCAAAAGGTGCAATTCCATTCGGTGTGCAGGGCACAGAAAATGCTTGGTGTCTCGACGGTGGTCGGACAATTGGTTGGGAGATCGCTGACGCGCAAGAACGCTTGAGTGGTCCGCCACTAGATCGAATTTTTATTCAGGTAGGTGGTGGTGCATTCGCTGCGTGTGCATCTGCTGGTTTGTTTGCGGGAGGTCTCCGTCCACTTCTGCACAGCGTGCAAACCGAGAGTTGTGCGCCACTTGCGAGAGCATGGAATGCAGCATCGGCCTCTGGTGGGGCACGTAATGCTGGCTCTCGCTGGAGTGAATGCATGTGGCCGTGGGAAAACCCAGCCGATTCACTCGCCGATGGGATTCTTGATGACGAAACGTATGACTGGGTGCAGGTATGCAATGCCATGTCGGAAAGCGGTGGGTCGCCAGTTGTTGCATCCGAACAGAATGTGGTCGATGCCTATGCATTAGCGCACCGTGTGACGACAATCAATGTCAGCCCAACCGGCACGGCAGGCTTGGCTGGCTTGCTAGCGATGCGCGATCAAATTGCGGACGACGAACGAATTGTCGTTGTCTTTAGTGGCGTACGACGCAGCTTTATGCCACTACCGAAGTAGTAGTCTGTTCGCCATGACGTTCAATAATTCACTTGATGTCCCTTTTCAACCCGCTGTTGGCCTCGAAGGTGGACCAGAATCCCAAAACAATATTTTCCTCCGACTACTCAAGAGTCGTGTGATCATGCTTGGTAGCGATGTCAACGATGACGTTGCAAACCAAATCTGTGCACAGTTGTTGTTTCTTGAAGGCGAAGATCCAAAAGCCGATGTCTGGTTGTATGTCAATAGCCCCGGCGGTTCGATCACCGCAGGCATGGCTATCTACGACACCATGCAGTTCATTAGTTGCGACGTAGCGACTGTGTGCTTGGGTCTTGCTGCATCAATGGGTCAGTTCTTGCTCACCGCCGGCACTGCAGGCAAGCGCTACACATTGCCAAACGCTCGCATCATGATGCACCAACCACTCGCAGGCTTGCGCGGTCAAGCTTCTGACATTGCAATTCAGGCAGAGCAGTTGGCGTTCACTAAGCACCGCATGGCCGAACTCACTGCACACCACTCCGGCCAGGCAATCGAGCAAATTCAAAAAGATTCAGAGCGCGATCGCTGGTTTACTCCTGAAAAAGCAAAAGAGTATGGCCTTGTCGACAAAGTGATTGTCAAGCGCGGAGAAATTCGCTAACTACAGCGATTGCAAATTTGCTGCTGATTATGGCAGCGAGGTCGTGACGTCACTCACGGGAACATCGGTTGTGGGCGTTTGCACCACAGATAATCCAGTCGAGATGTCAACGCCACAAGTTGCGAGTACCCAAGTTGATGCCGCTGTGGCATTTTTTTCAGATGCATAGGACAAATCAACCACTTCTTGCACGCTCACTGGGTCGGACGCATCAATCTTTGATGCTTTTTCCATGAGCAACGTGAGCGCGTCCCAGTCGGCCTCGACCTGCAGCGGTGCAACTTTTTGTAAGTTCTTGTAATGCTTGACCGTTGATTTGATCATCGCAGGAGTTGCTGGTTGTTCTGCAATACCTGGCATCTCGAGGGCTAATTGCCGACAAAAGTTTGTTGCGGTTCGTTCGGGGGATGCGCAGCCAAGTAAGCCAATCAGGCTCAAAGCGCCCAACAACGCAGAGCCTGCACGTAAGCGCGTTGTAACTTGCCGACGAATCATGGTTCCAGTATCTCACGCCGGCTTCTAGAAATATGGCGATGTCGCAACACATTGTTGCTCGTTGCCGTACACATGGACGATCATGGCCTTTTCTTCGGTTCGTTCATCAACATTGTTGGGGGTTCAAGGCAAGGCGGTTGATGTCGAGATTCATGTTGGCATGGGGCTACCTGGCTTCACCATTGTTGGCCAACCGGATGAAGCGTGTCGAGAATCAAGAGACCGAGTGCGTGCTGCGTTGTTGTCATGTGATTTGCCATGGCCAAATCGACGCATCACCGTAAACCTTGCCACCAGCGTGCACGAACGCAAAGGTGGCGCTGGTCTCGATGTAGCAATTGCTATTGGTTTGCTCATTGTGCAAGATATTTTGCCAAACGAAATTGCTGAGCGGTATGCGTTCATTGCCGAACTTGGTCTGGACGGCACGCTACGACCCGTTGCAGGTGTCGTGCCTCTTGTTGCTGCAATCGATGACCGCATTGTTGTGGTGGCAAATGAGTGTGAACGCGAAGCACGAATTGCGGCTCGAGGTGGAGTCGTGTGTGCGCAAACACTTGCGCACTTGGTCAAATACCTGACGGGTGAGGCTGCATGGATACCTGCACCAATCCACACACAAGTCCGAACAATTATCAACGCTGCACCGCCGATTGTTGACATGAAAGATGTGCGCGGTCAGTCTGCAGCACGTCAAGCACTCGAGATCGCTGCGGCGGGGGCACATCATCTGTTGTTTGTTGGTCCACCAGGTGCGGGAAAGTCGATGCTTGCGCAACGCATTTGTGGCATCCTTCCCGTTCTTACAGATGACGAAGCAGTTGCAACCACCATTGTTCACTCTGCTGCACAAGTGTCTTTGCCGCAAACAGGCATCATCACATTGCCTCCGTTTCGTGCACCGCATCACTCCACTTCGCTTGTGGCGATGGTGGGGGGTGGCACATCTTCGATGCGACCAGGGGAAATCTCGCTCGCCACTAATGGTGTGTTGTTCCTGGACGAGTTAGGCGAGTTTGCCCCAACAGTGTTGGACGCATTGCGCCAACCACTCGAAGATGGCGTGGTGCGTTTGGCTCGTGCAAAGTCAAGCGTCACGATGCCAGCAAAGTTTTTACTGCTAGCAGCAACCAATCCGTGTCCGTGTGGAGAGGGCATGCCAGGTGTGTGCGTATGCGATGACGGCGCCAAGAAGCGCTACTTGCGTCGATTCTCTGGACCATTGTTGGACAGATTTGATTTGAGAGTTGCAGTGAGTCGGCCCCATGTAGACGAATTGCTTGCCGACACTCCAGCAGAGTCTTCGGCAGCAATAGCCAAGCGAGTGTTGTGTGTGCGAGAGATGGCGATGCTGCGTAGTGGCTGCTTGAATTCGGGCCTGTCGGCCGACATGCTCGATACATTTGCGCCGCTCACTGTGGCGGCCGCGGCACTATTGCGTTATCACCTGGAGAAAGGGCGTTTGTCGGGTCGTGGCTATCACCGAATCCGGCGTGTTGCTCGCACCATTGCCGACTTACAGGGCGTAAGCGTCCACGGCAGTAATCACGGAAGTAATCACGACATCGATCAAGTTGACGAGGCACACGTTGCAACAGCACTTGCACTGCGTGTTGGCGTTCATCCGCAACTCAACGGCGAAAAATTATGAACGAGGAATGTGTAATGGCTGCTGCTTTATGCACTGTGCCACGACTTGGCACACGTCGGCTCTCGGCAATGCTGGCAGTGCAGTCTCCATCAAAGGCGATGGAAATGCTTGGACGAGATGCTCCGAGTGCTCAAGAGATTGCAGTGATGAAGCAAAAACTTGAAGACGGAGAAATGTCGGTTTCATATGTTGGGGCACACGACTATCCGGCGTTACTGGTTGACGATGTTGCTCGGCCGGCAGTGCTGTTTTTTCGCGGTGATCTACATGTGTTGCAACAGCGTCGGGTTGGAATTGTTGGCACAAGGTCAGCAACAGCGGCTGGCCGTTACATGGCGTCACATTTGGCCTACGACTTGTCGGAGCAGGGGGTTGCGATTGTCTCGGGCCTTGCGCGCGGGATTGATGCGTGGGCGCACAAGGGAGTGCTGCTAGCACTCGACCGCGACACCAAAAGTCAAGACAGCACAATTTCAGCACGCGATTCGCATTGTGGGCAAGCGATTGCAATTGTTGCATCAGGTCTCGACGTGACGTACCCGAAAGAGAATGCAGACTTGTGGAAATTTGTCGCCACGAGCGGGCTGCTCATCAGTGAGTCTGCGCCTGGCACTCTGCCTGAAGCATTTCGGTTTCCGCTACGCAACCGCATTCTTGCTGCACTGTCTGAAGTGCTTGTGGTCATCGAGTCGCATGCAAAAGGCGGATCAATGATCACTGTGGAAGAAGCACAGCGCAGAGACATTTCGGTGATGGCGGTGCCTGGTTCTCCGAGATCGTTGTCGTCGGCAGGCACCAATCTTTTACTGCAACAAGGCTGCGCTCCCGTGGTTGATGCGACCGACGTGATGGTTGCACTTGGCTTAGACAACCGTCGTAATCATCCACAAGTGTTTGATTCGCGTCGCACACCGAATGCGCAGGACCAAACACTGCTTTCGCAGATGCGAGGAGAGGCGGTCACGCTTGATCAATTGCTGATGCGCACAAGCAATGATCTTGTGCAAACGGCGCTTGCTCTCGGTCGGCTCGAGTCGGAGGGTTGGGTCGTCAACAACGCAGGATGGTGGGAGGTGCTCGGTCAGAGCTGTTGATAGGGGTACGGTTTTATTGATGGCAACGACCGATAAGTGGAACATCGAGGGGTTTGCGACTTCGCTTACGGCCGCCTCTGACAACACCGTGTCTGCGTATGTCAGTGACGTTTCATTGTTTGCGCAGTGGGTGGAACGCCAGCAAATAGTTTCACCAAAAGAAGTAACAAAAGATGTTGTCCGTCAGTACATAAGTTTTTTGACAACAATGAAACAGGCCAAACGCAGTGTGAGTAGAAAGCTTGCAGCACTGCGCAGATATTTTGCGTGGCTTGTTCGGGATGGAAAAATCAAAATTGATCCAACACTCGGTGTCCGTTCGCCAAGTGATGCAGGGCGCTTGCCAAAAGTGTTGACCAATGAACAGCTTGGTGCATTGTTGGAAACTAGTAACAGCGATGAACCCGAATGGAAAACTCTGCGCGACACGGCAGTGATCGAGATGTTGTATGGCAGTGGATTGCGAGTGAGCGAACTCTGCGCTCTTGATATCGACAGCATTCATACAAAATCAAATGCTGTCACGGTGATGGGCAAGGGGTCTAAGGAGCGCCGCGTACCGGTGAGCGAGCCAACAATTGACGCAATCAAATTGTGGATGAAAGTCAGACGTGAAGTGGTCGTAGATGGTGATCCGAAGTCGGATGTTGTTGCGCTATTTGTGAATAGTCGGGGCAAGCGACTCGGCACTCGTGACGTACGCCGAATCTTGGATGCACGCTCGCTTGCACCAACTCACCCGCACGCACTTCGTCATACATTTGCCACGCACCTGCTCGACAACGGGGCAGATCTGAGGGCGGTGCAGGAGTTATTGGGTCACAGCGACGTTGCAACAACTCAGCGCTATACCCACGTCAGTAAAGAGCGGCTGAAGTCGGTATACGGGGTCAGTCACCCGCGGGCATAATTGGAGGGCATGAATGCTTTGCCCGTCCGTCTCACTGTTGATCAGGCATGGCAGCAATGGCATGACGACAAAGATGCAGTCGCTCGCGAATGGTTACTTGTTCATTACGCGTCGCTGATCAAATTCGTAGCTGGTCGATTGGCGGCAGGTTTGCCGAAACGTGTTGACACCGGTGACCTCATTTCGGCTGGTGTGTTTGGGCTGATGAATGCCATTGATCGGTATGACCCGATGCAAGGCGCAAAGTTTGAGACGTACGCGATTCCGCGCATCAGAGGTGCAATCCTCGACAGCCTTCGCGCACTTGACTGGGTTCCACGATCAGTTCGTTCTCATTCGCGATCAATCCAGGATGCAATCTCGCAACTGGAGCATGAACTGCAACGATCTCCAAGTGATGAAGAGATTATGGCCAAGTTGCAGATCACTGAAGCCGAATACCACAAGAGGCTTGCAGACATCGCTGCTGGTTCGGTTGGACCACTTGATCACATCGTTGCCGAAAGTACTTCTCCATCCACACATACAGACACATACAAAGCAACGGCGCCGGATGCGGTTGTCGAAGCCGACGAATTGCGCAAAGTGATGCGCCAGGAAATCAAAAAATTACCCGAGCGGGAGCGCACTGTGTTGGTGTTGTATTACGACGAAAATTTGACGTTGTCAGAAATTGGTGACGTGCTTGGTGTGACTGAAAGTCGTGTTTCGCAGATTCACACCAAAGCGGTGTTGCAGTTGCGCTCACGGCTGCACGCTGCCGAACTTGACTAACTTTCGACGCTACGGAGTTTCGCTGCTGTTGAGCATGGTGCTCACGTTGTGCGATGTGTCTTACGGTTTGGCTGCTTGCAATAATTTCGGCACGCCTGTCGAATTGCCGGTCAATTTGCCAATCAATTTGACCGTTATCGATCAATTTCGTGCACCTTCCTGCAACTGGTGCAGTGGCAATCGAGGCATCGAGTACCGCACAGAGACTGGATCTGTCGTGTTGGCAGTAGCGAGTGGGGTTGCATCGTTCGTCGGAAACGTGGCGGGTACCAATTATGTGGTGATCAAAACAATGGAAACAAGTGGCAATCTGCTTGTCACCCATGGCCGGTTGCACTCGATATCGGTCAAATCTGGCGCTTTCATCGCTGTTGGGCAGGCCATCGGCACGACGGGCGAGTCGCTCTATATAGGTGTCAGGGTGAACGGCCAATATGTTGATCCGCAGCAATGTGCAGGGCTTGGATCCTTGGGCGCACCCCGCGCCGTTCTCGTTGCAGGCTGAAACCCACCCGATACACTTCGTCTTTCAATATTCACGTCGTTCACGTGAACCCCATCCTGTGGTCGTTGCAAAGCGCAGGGGTTCACGAATCAACCACAGGGGAGGAGAGAATCATGGCCATTATCAGCATGCGTCAAATGCTTGAGGCAGGAGTCCACTTCGGACACCAAACCCATCGTTGGAACCCACGAATGAAGCGATTCATTTTCGGAGAGCGCAACGGCATCTACATCATCGATCTTGAGCAGACGCTCGATCGCGTAGACACTGCATACAAATACGTTCGCGACATGGTTGCCAACGGCGGAACGATTTTGTTTATCGGCACCAAGAAGCAAGCACAAGATCCGATCAAGTTTTTCTCGGAGAAGTGCGGCATGTCGCACATCAATGAGCGTTGGTTGGGCGGCATGCTCACCAACTTCGACACCATTTCAAAGCGTGTCAACAAAATGCAAGAGTACGAGCGCATGAGAACTTCGGGTGAGTTTGAGTTGATGCCGAAGAAGGAAGCTTTGTTGATCAGCCGCGAGCTCGAGAAGTTGCAAAAGAACTTGTCGGGTATTCGCTCGATGAGCAAGTTGCCAACTGCTGTATTCATCATTGACACAGTCAAAGAGCACATTGCAGTGACTGAGGCAAACAAGCTTGGTATTCCAGTCATCGCCATTGTTGACACCAACGTCAACCCAGACCTCGTGCAGTTCCCAATTCCAGGCAACGACGACGCAATTCGCGCAAACGAGTTGATGTCACGCATGATTTGCGAAGCGGTCATTGAAGGTCAGTTCATCGCCGAAAAGACTTCTGGTCGCGCAAGTGCAGCAGCAGCTGCAGCCGCACCGGTAACACGCACAGCAGAAGAACAAGCAGCATTTGATGCATCGCAAGAAGCAGCACGTGCAGCAGCAACAGCAGCTCAAGCCGAGCGTGATGCACGAGTTGCATCTGCTGGCGAGACGAAGTCGGAAGGCTGATCTCGATGTCGTTTACTGCAAAAGATGTGCAGGCCTTGCGTCAAGCAAGCGGCGCAGGAATGATGGACTGCAAGAAGGCACTTGAAACAAACAATGGCGACATGGAAGCTTCCAAGTTGTGGTTGCGCGAAAAGGGTCTTGCAGCAAGTGCAAAGCGTGATGACCGTGAAAATGCGCAAGGTCTCGTTGCACTGTTGATCAAAGGCAACATTGGTGCAATTGTCAAACTCAAGTGTGAAACAGACTTCGTGGCAAGCAGTGAGCACTTCATTGCTGAAGCAGATGTTCTGGTCAATTTGGTTGCAGACAAGGGTGTCGATGCAGTCAACGAGCGTTCGGCACAATTTGATGACCTCAAGATCCTGCTCAAGGAAAGAATTGAAATTGGTGACGTTGTGCGCTTTGAAGCCGCAGCCGGAAACCTTTTGGATTCGTACATGCACATGCAAGGCGGTCGCTGTGTGAATGGCGTACTCGTCGAGATGAGCGGAGCCACCCAAGAATTGGCTCATGACATCGCAGTACACATTGCATTCGCCCGACCGAAGTACATGTCCAAGAATGACGTTCCTCAAGAAGTAATTGACGCAGAGCGTGCAACGCTTGAAGTCGTTACTCGCAACGAGGGCAAGCCAGAAGCCGCCATTGGCAAGATCGTTGACGGCCGGGTCCAAGGCTTTTTCAAGGACATCGCATTGCTCGAGCAGCCATATGCCAAGGACGATAAGCAGTCTGTAGCGCAGATCATTGGTAAATCGACGATCGTTCGTTACTCACAGGTGGAAATCGGCTAAAACTAGTACCTAGATATGGCAGCCAAACCAACTTCAACTCCGCGATGGAATCGCATCGTTCTTAAGTTGTCTGGTGAGGCATTGGCGGAGTCAACAGGTTTTGGTTTGAACAATGACGTGTTGCACCAAGTTGCAACCGAGTTGTATGAGGCGCGCCAAGAGTTTGGTGTCGACATCGCTGTGGTCGTAGGTGGCGGCAACTTCTGGCGAGGTGTCAAAGGCGCTGCCAAAGGCATGGATCAGGCGCAAGCCGACTACATGGGAATGATCGCAACGGTGATGAACGCACTTGCCTTTCAAGATGCACTCGAAAGCGTTGGCCAGTCATCGCGGGTGATGTCTGCTGTCGAGATGCCAAAAGTTGCCGAGCCATACATTCGTCTTCGTGCAGAGCGTCACCTTGAAAAAGGACGCGTTGTCATTTTGGCTGGCGGAACAGGCAATCCATTCTTTACAACCGATACCGCTGCAGCATTGCGTGCAGCAGAAATATCGGCACAAGCAATTTTGAAGGGCACACACTCTGGGGTTGATGGCGTCTACACCGCTGACCCAAAGCTCGATCCGACAGCCACAAAGTATTCGCACATCTCGTATCTGGACGTGATTAATAAGGGTCTTAAAGTGATGGACTCAACAGCAATTACCTTCTGTCGCGACAACAATTTGCCGATCGTGGTTTTCAACCTGTTAGAGCGTGGAAACGTTAAGTCCATACTCAGAGGCGAGGAAATAGGTACGCTGGTCGGGTGATTGAAGAAACGTTGCTTGAGGCCATGGACGGTATGGCCAAGGCTTTAGAGCATGTCCAATCGCAGTTTTTGGGAGTTCGAACGGGTCGAGCCACTTCCAACCTTGTGGAGAAGATTGCCGTTGAGTATTACGGCGCAACTGTCCCAATGGTCCAACTCGCTTCTTTCCAAGTACCGGATGCCCGAACCCTGGTAATCAAGCCTCACGACCGTGGCTCAATCGCAGCGATCGAAAAGGCAATTCAGTCAAGTGATCTTGGTGTTACGCCTGGCAATGACGGAGTGGTTGTGCGTTTAAGTTTTCCAATGCTCACCGAAGAGCGTCGTAAAGAATACGTAAAAGTGGTCAAGAACATGGCCGAAGACGGACGCATTGCGCTGCGCAACGTGCGTCGTGATGCTCGCAAAGCATTGGAGACGGCCGAAAAGGCTGGAGACATTTCCAAAGATGATTTAGAGCGAGCAGAAAAAGAATTAGAAAAACTCACGCATGACAATGTTGATGCAATTGACAAAGCATTTAGCCGCAAGGAAATAGAACTACTCGAAGTGTAGGGAGACAGATCATGAGCAATGACAACAGAGGCAATTTTTCGGATGATGATACAAATGGTGTTGACAGAACTGTCGATCCAACGATCGACTTCGGTGATGAGTTTGGCGTAGTTAAGTTTGCTGAGACAGACGACAGTGGTCCGGCGCTCGCATTTGGTAACAACGACACAGAGCAACTTCCACATTGGACCGAGATGTCTACTGGCGAGGTCCCACGGTTTGGAAAAGCTGACGATCAGCCAACTCGTCGCATAGTTATCGGTGCTAATGATGCAAGTGAAAACGACAATAGCGACGTATGGTCGGCATATAACGAGCCAGATCCAAGTGCATCCAAGGGCTCCCGTCGTCCAACATTTGAAACTACAGCTCCACCTCCAGTGACTGCTCCTCGTCGCGAAGGTCGCATTGTGATCGGCACTGATCCAACCGACGAGCGTCGTCGACCAGTTGCCCGCGACGCATCGGGTGCACAATCCCGACCAGTTTCTCGTCCTGCTTCGCGCACGAGTTCTTCTGCTCGTGGCGCTCAGGTGACTCGCGCAAATCGTTCGTCATCTGGCTCGAGCGCTGGCAGGGATTTGCCAACTGCAACTGCGGTTGGCGCATTGCTCGCCGCAGTATTTATCGCATCATTGATGTGGAGACCAGCAGCGGTGATGTTGTTGATTGCTGTACTCATCGGTGTGGCGGCATTTGAGTTTTTCACTCAAGCCAATGTGAGCGGTTATCGACCATCAACAGTGATCGGTGTTGTTGGTTGTGTTGCTGCGCCACTGTGTGCGTATTGGATCGGTGATGCTGCGCTTCCGCTCGTACTGATATTCGGATTTATTGCAACGGTCATTGTTTTTGTAGCAAGTGATGGCATTGAGTCAGGTCCTGTACCAAACACGGCGATCATGATGCTTGCAATGCTGTGGATTGGTCTGATGAGTTCATACGCAGCGTTGATTGTTCGTTTCTCATCGTCAAATGGCCCGGCATTCGTGCATGTTGGCACTGACACATTGTTCATCGTTGTAATCGGAGTGATTGCCAACGACATTGCTGCTTACTTTGTTGGTTCGGCGATGGGACGAACGCCTTTGCGGGATTGGATCAGCCCTGCGAAATCCATTGAGGGTTTAATCGGTGGAACTGTCGGCACGTTCCTTGCGGTTGTACTCGTTGGCATGCAGAGCACGACGTGGAACGGTTTGGGAGATTGGTTGTTGCTCGCGTTGGTGATTTCGGTCATGGCGCCACTTGGCGATCTCGCCGAGTCGATGTTTAAGCGCAACCTCAATATCAAAGACTTTGGCACTGTATTGCG
>JBIKID010000048.1:0-12705 GCA_044361815.1 Ilumatobacteraceae bacterium
TTTTGCTCGCTGGCGGACTGCTCTTCATTGTCAGTAGCCGTTTAGGTAGCGATCCACTTTCGGTGCTCGCTGATGGACTCATCGTTGCACTCGGTGCGTGGTTTTTTATTTGGACTGTGTTGCTGCAGCCAACGATCGGCATGCAAAGTAGTACAACACTTATCTCGATAATTCAAGGGTCAACACTCGGCATCAGCTCAATCGTTCTGTTTACGCTCGCGACTCTGTTATTTGGTGACTCAACACGGAGCCCATCTGTCTTGCTCGTTGCAGGAGCGATCACCTTCACATTGTTGGGTGACTTTCTGTACGCAGCGATTGATGCTGGCCGAATAGACGTAACCACTTCATATTCTTCCACTGCATACATTTTGGGTCTGTTTTTTGCTTCAGCAGCTTTCGTTCATCCCTCCATTTCGACTCTCACTGAGCGCGGACCCATCCTCACGCAACGTCCGCTCATGGGACGATTAATTGTTACTACTGCAGCACTGATTCTTCCCGTTGTAGTTCTTGCCCTTACAAACCCTGTTGACTCCACCGATCGTATTGTGCAAACAATTTCAATTTTTGTTCTCACCGCCGCGGTGACCTCGCGTGTTATTCAATCAGTTCGCGCAAATGCTGCAACCCAATACCAACTCATTGAGTCAGCACAAACTGACGCCCTTACCGGTTTGCCGAACCGCAGCTTGATGCTTTCGTTCGTCAACAATTCCCTCCTTACCGCATGGATGGAAGGACGTAAACCGACAGTCCTATTTATTGACGTCGATCGTTTCAAAAACATCAACGACTCGCTCGGCCATCAAGCTGGAGATGCTGTCCTCATCGCAGTTGCGCAACGCTTACGCAACGCTCTTCCCCACCGATGCGTAGTCGGTCGCATTTCTGGTGATGAATTCGTTGTGCTCGATCCAGACACTCAAGATTCCAGCGATGCGATGCAACTCGCTGACAGAGTGCTCGAGAGTTTCCACGAGCCACTCAGCCTTCGTCAGGGTGACGTGTTTGTGTCTGCATCTATTGGAGTTTCGTCATATCACCCAACCATTACATCTACGGCCGACGACCTCCTACGCCATGCAGATACAGCCATGTACCGTGCAAAAGATGCTGGACGTAACTGCGTTGCTGTATTTGATGAATCGATGCTCGAGCGTGTCACGCAAAGACTTGCGATCGAGACAGCGCTGTACCGTGCTTTGGAACGCCGCGAATTACGACTCGTGCACCAGCCAATTGTCGATATCGACATGGGTGATGTTGTCGGATTCGAGGCTCTCATGCGTTGGCAACGCGAAGACGGAACAATGATTTCGCCTGCAGAGTTCATCCCAATTGCCGAAGAAACCGGAACGATCGTTCCATTGGGCTCTTGGGCACTCCTTGAAGCACTCACACATCTGCGCGGGTGGATCACGCAGGGAATTTGTCGCAGTGACGCAACCATGTCGGTCAATGTGTCACCTCGCCAACTACATGACCCCAATTTTGTTGCTGTTGTCAATGAAGCCTTGCTCCGCGCACACGTGCCACCAGAGCAGTTGTGGCTCGAAGTAACCGAAAGTGTCATGATCACCCAACCCGAACAGGCACTCGACGCACTGAACGCACTGTGCGATCTTGGTGTTCGCATCGCCATCGACGACTTTGGAACTGGTTATTCAAGCCTTTCGCTGTTACAGAAGTTCCCAATTCAGCGGCTCAAAATTGACAAATCGTTTGTGAGTGGAGTCGCGCAAGATGAAAGTGCACGTTCGCTCGTGCGCACCATTATTGCAATGGGAGACTCGCTTGGCCTAGACATGGTTGCAGAAGGAATTGAGAGCGTGCAGCAATTGCAGATTCTTGCCGAGATGAAATGCGCAAAGGCTCAGGGATTTCTGATTAGCCATCCTGTTCCACCTGAGTCGATGGGTTCAACAATTGCTTCGCTTGACTCGTTTGGCGCGTGGAACAAGCTGCGCGGCAAAAATTCCTAAACGTTATTTTTTAGGCATCCTTGGAACAAACGAGCTGGTTCGCCTCTGATACTCCTCGTATCCAGGTCGACGGTTGTTAATTGATTTCTCAAGAATTGGAACACCCGAGTACTTCAAGAGCAATATGTTCATCACCAGTGCACCTGCAATTCCGAACAAACCGACTCGAGATTCCGCTGCAATGATGGCTATGCCCCACCATGCACACGCATCACCAAAGTAATTAGGGTGTCGCGTAAATTTCCAAAGCCCTTTGTCCATTACTTTTCCGGTATTTGCGCTGTCCCCTTTGAAACGCGCCAATTGAATATCGCCGATCGATTCGAAGAGAAACCCAACAGCCCACACAACGATGCCAACTAATCCGACCACACCGATCTTTGCATCGTTGGTCATCTGCCCAAGTTGCACTGGCAACGAAACGATCCACATCAGTGCACCTTGCAAACCAAACACAATGAACAAACTCTTCAATGCAAACTTCGAGCCGTAGTGGCGTCGCATCGCTTGATAGCGAAAATCTTCACCCTTGCCATGATTTCGCCACCACAAGTAACCACCAAGCCGCACCCCCCACAATGTTGTAAGCACGGCGAGCACCGTTCCGCGCTGTGAATTGGCATCAGACAATCGCCACGATGCCCAGCCAACCATCACAAACCCGAGCCCCCAAAATATGTCCACAATTGAGGCGTCCTTCTTAATGAGACTCACGATCCAAAGAGTCAACATCATTGCGACGATGCATAAAGCCGATAGGCCAAGTACTTGTGGAGACGAATTCATAACAGGTGATGATAGTTATTTGACTGCTGGTCCGTTGTATCGAAACAGACATAACATGAGGCGAGTTCTTTCATATAGGTATCTAGGGGCGAAACCATGCCGAACCACAACGAGACATCCATCAACCTTGACGATGCCTATGCGCTTGAGACACCACAAGACAACAAAATTTTGTACCGAAACTGGGCTTCAACATATGACGCTGACTTCGCTCAACGTAATAAGTATGTCTACCCAAAGACCATTGCTGTTATTTGTGCCGAACTTGCCGACAAAGACTCTCCCCTGACCATTCTTGATATCGGTTGTGGCACAGGCATTGTTGGAACCTGCTTGAGCGAACTACTTCCAACGTGCATCATCGACGGTGTCGACATATCACCCGAGATGCTCAGTGTTGCATCAACCAAATTACGTGTCAGCACACAACCGGTGTACGACGAGCTTTTCGAAGCAGACCTAACACAACCGATATCGTTTGCGAAAGCCAAATATGACATCGCAATTTCTGCTGGCACATTTACACATGGTCACCTTGGTCCAAATGCTCTCATCAACGTGTTGAGCACTGTGCGACCAGGAGCACAAATGGTGGTGGGTATAAATAAAGTGCACTTCAATGCCAACGGCTTTAGTACTGCTTTGCAATCAGCAGTTGATAGGCGCATCATCAGCGCACCAACTTTTACCGAAGTGCAGATTTACGATGAAGGCAGTCCCCACTATGGAGACTTAGCGCTAGTTGCTACTTTTCTCGTCCTGTCCCCAGCTTGAAACCCGGACTTCCAGCCGCGCTCCACTCGCCAACGAACTCCATGAACTTCTCGCCAAACGGATCAACACCTCGAAGTGGCATATTGCCGCGCCTAATTGTCCAGTCATGAGGCGCAAGTTGCTCGGCTTTATCCATGTGCTCTAGCGCACCAGATTCATCACCACTCTCGCGCAGCACAACCGCTATTCGCCGATGCAACCGGGCTAGTTGCACTTCACTAGTTGGCAGCACCTGAAACGACCGCACTGCATCGGCGTCCATGGTCAATTCGTTGTTGCGAACCCATCTGCGGAGCAAATCATGATGCACAGCAGAGTCAACACCACTAAACGACCTCCACATGTCGCTAGCCGGTGTGCTGTCTGCGGGACGCACAATTTTGTTGTTCTCGTCTATCCACAATGAGGCTGGCACATTGACGATCCCGTAGAGGTCGGCAACGATATGCATCGTGTCGATCAACACTGGGTACGACAAGGGTTCTTTGGTTGCCCATTCCTTTACTGCTTGTGCATCGGCATCAAGTGCTACAGCAATGATGACGAAACCAGAGTCGGCTAATTCAGTTGCGAGTTGCTGCCAGACCGGCAGCTCGTAGCGACAGCCTCACCAACTCGACCAAGCAAGTATGAGTTTCTTGCGGTTGGCAAAATCGCTCAATGAAACCAAATCGCCATGGATGTCAGACAGTGTGAAATTGGGAGCGTCAAGCGTCGTCATTGCTGCTGCCCTACTTGAAGCCTGCTCTCCCATCGCCATCACATTGCGGGACGCATCGACAACTATTTCGCGTCCAGTTACTCGCGCAAACTCGGCTAGATCGATTGCTGCTCCATTACTCATCGCAGCCGTATCACGTACTGGCACACAAATCTCGCCCTTACACAAACCTTCTGGTTTGAGCGACCAGCCTGTGGCGCGAGCAAAGTCATCGGCACTCACACCAAGCTTGCCAAAGCCCACCTGTTCAAATGAGTGCGAACCACTTTCATCTATTACCGTAAGTCGTGTCATAGCGACCAACAATAACTCAACGGAGAACCAACGCATGAGCAAATCAGTACTTATCACTGGAGCCGGATCAGGTTTTGGAAAAGGCACAGCGCTGGCACTCGCCGCAAAGGGACACAAAGTAATTGCAACAACCGAAACCCAAGACCAAGCAAATGCGCTGCGCAATGAAGCCCCTCAGGTTGAGGTCATCAAACTCGACATCACAAACGCCACCGATATTGCTCAGGTTGAAAAACTCAAGATTGACGTACTCATCAATAATGCAGGTGCAGGACAAACTGGTCCGATAGCCGATGTCCCAATTGACCGCGTGCGGCATCTTTTTGAAGTCAACGTATTTGGCACTCTCGCCATCACTCAGGCAGTACTGCCCCAAATGGTTGCGCGCGGCAGTGGTCGCATCATCATCATGTCTTCAGTTGCTGGTGTCATGTCTGGGCCGTCATTTGGTCCATACTCAATGACCAAGCACTCTCTCGAAGCAATGGGCAAGGCATTACGTGCAGAGATCGCTAGTCAAGGTGTTGACGTCACGCTGATCAATCCAGGCCCATACAACACTGGTTTCAACGACCGCATGGCGAACTCCATGTGGGAATGGTTCGATGACAAGTCTGTCAATGCTCCAGCAGCAGACCTGATGCGCATTGTGGGCACGATGGTGACCACAGGACAACTCGACCCTGTCGATGTGTACAACCGATTAGTGGAGCTCGTCGAAGCAGACACAACGACAGAGAACAATTTCATGCCACCTGAAATAGCGGCAGTGCTTACTGCGCGCCTTCAGAGCTAGACAACCTTAAAAATTAGGCCTTCTTTTTTTCAGCCTTCTTGAGGCGCTTTTCCTTCAACGACAATTTTGCTTCTTTTTTGTTGTTCGAATTGCTCTTTTGTTCTTTGTTAGCCATGGTTTCCTCTTTCGTGGTTTAAACAAACACTAGTCGTACTGATTGAACAGTGTGATTATGGTGCGGCGGGTGGTTGTGCCGCAAGCCCACCTGTAAGACCGCCCAGAATCCCTCGCTCGTTCAGTTCGTTGAAGAACTCTATTGAGTAAGCACCTTGTGGGTCTTGACGCACCATCTCGTCCAAAATCAGTGCATCCTCGCCAACCAAAATGCGCCATTTGTCGCGCCGCACTGCTTCGAGAATCACAGCGGTTGCATCCTTTGCAGTCATCGGTGCAAGATCACGAAAACCTTCGGCAAGAGCTTGCAAACCTACGCGAAGGTCTTCATCACTTGCCGCACTGACATCAAGACCAAACTTTGTCAAACGTTGACGCTCAAGAATCAGTTGATCGGCATTCATCTCTTTGGGTTCGCGACCAAATATCTTGTTGGCATTCAGAATTATTGAAGTGCCAATATGCCCTGGCATCACCACCGATGCATGCACGTGAGAAGCGTTCAATCGCAAATCAGTCATGAGCGCCTCGGTAAATCCCTTCACCGCAAACTTCGCTGCGCTGTATGCAGTGTGCGAACGGGCAGGTCCAATCGATGCCCAAAATCCATTGATAGAGCTCGTGTTAACAATCTGTGCAACAGGTGCAGCAATCAGCAGGTCGAGAAACGCTCGTGTGTTGTAATAGACGCCAAACCAACAGACAGCAAACGTCTTGTCCCAATCTTCGCGCTCGCCCGTCACAAAGCTGTAGCCCTGCGCGATACCCGCATTGTTGAACAGCAGATTCACATGTTTACGCCAACGCCCAACAACATCTCTAAAAGCCAAAACCTCAGACTCAACTGAAACATCAGCAATATGCGTAATGATCTGACCCTTGTTTCCAGCAGCAGCGCACAACGCTGCAGTCTCTGCCAAATTCTCTTCACTGATATCACAAGTTGCGACGTCACAACCATCTGCTGTGAGCTGTAACACCATTTCGCGACCCATACCTGTGCCGCCACCAGTGACTACTGCAACTCGTCCATCAAAACCGTTTTCAAATCTGCCACTCACAGCAATCCCCCTATTTGACTAATTGCAATTATTACGCATCGCGATGACGAAGACGCAACGACTGCCACGACCCATCAGCAGTCCAACCGCCATCGACCGGCAATGAAATTCCATTCACAAAACCAGACTTACTTGAGTCACACAACCATGCAATTGCTTGAGCAATATCATCAGGCCGTGCAAAGCGACCCATCGGTACATGGTCAGTAATATCCTGGTCCGAATAACTCCCACCGGCTTGATCCTTGTGATCCATTTCGGTTTTGACCCAGCCTGGGCACACGGCGTTAACCCGAATACCTTTTGCTCCCCATTCAACAGCAAGCGTGCGTGTCAGACCAATGAGTCCATGCTTGCTCGCGTTGTATGCAGACCTATCGGCAACACCCTGCATTCCAGCAACAGACGCAACATTGACCACAGCACCCGAACCTGCTTCAACCATTACTTTGCCAAATGCCTTTGCAAGCAAAAACGGCGCGACCAGATTGACATCTATAACTTTGCGGTACAGGTCGGCAGGCGTATCAAGCGCAGCACTAATACACGAGATACCCGCGTTATTCACAAGAGCATCCACACGACCAAAACGTTGCAAAGTTGCGTCCACCGCAGACTGCACAAAGTTTTCACTTGTAATGTCTCCGACCAGTGATAGGGCATCCTTATAAACAGTCACATCGACAACTTGAAGATCGAGAAGCACCAACGACCAACCCAATTCGTTGAGCACGTGTGCGGTTTGCTTACCAATGCCTTGTGCACCACCCGTAATCACAGCAACATGTGAGACCATGGGCACATCGTACGACAATATGTACCGCAATACGATGTTGACATGCGTAGACACATCGTCATTACTGCCCTATTTGCACTCACTCTCACAGCCTGTGGATCATCAACCACGAGTGATTCCGATGCTCTCATGCTCTCGGATACCACGATGCCAACAGACGAAGAATCAGAAATCGATGCCCCTGCTTCAACCGTTGTCGCACCAACCGATGCGGTCATAAACGCAGACGGAAGTATCAGCATCGAAGTAACCGTGGGCACCGACGATTACGACACTCTTGCAGGTGAGCGAATTATCAAAGTGGCACTTGGATCAGCAGTCACAATCACTATTACTGACCCGACGGAAGATCAGGATTATCACCTTCACACGTATGACGTTTCCGTTGAAGCCAAAAAAGGTGAGCCAGGGGTCATCAGTCTCGTAGTCGACCAGGCAGGCCAATTCGATCTCGAAAGCCACATGACTGGTAAAACACTGCTCGTATTAGTTGTTGGCTAGCACCAAGCCAACACAACTAAGCGCTCACGATTAGTCTTTCCTCGTGATCACGAGTGCAATAGGTATGAAATAGCTGGTGTCTCGTCAACAGCGATCGCTCGGTAAAGATTTTCGTTTACTTATTCTTTCGGTATGGTCGTCCTGCACCGGCGATGGCATGTTTCTCACAGCGTTTCCTTTACTTGCCGCCCTACTCACAAGAGACCCAGTTCTTATTTCGGGTATCACCATCGCAACCAAACTTCCGTGGTTGTTGTTCTCGCTCTTTACAGGTGCTATTTCAGACCGAATGGATCGTCGTCGGCTCATGATCGGAGCAGATATCACACGCTGTGCGATTGTTGCCTCGCTTGCTGCAACAATTGTCACTGATCATTCCAACATCTGGGTTCTGTATGTATGTGCATTCTCGCTTGGCATATGCGAGACGCTTCACACCAATTGTGCGCAAGCAATTTTGTCTGACATTGTCGAACCAGATCAATTGATGATCGCTAATGCAAAATTTACTAGTGCACAAGTGACCAGTGCCCAATTTGTTGGTCCATCACTTGGCGTCATCCTTTTTAATACTGCGTCGGCGCTTCCATTTGCGGCTGATGCAATTACATTCGCAGGCTCAGCAGCACTCATTAAGGCGATACCGAATGAGCATGGGGTTGAAGCCCCAACGACACGATTGCGAGACGACATGCTCGACGGACTTCGGTTCCTTTGTGATAACCCTGTGTTGCGCAGACTCACCGCTATTCTCACTATTCTTAATTTCTTCTATTTCGCAGCCGCTGCACTGTTGGTTCTTTATACAAGCGACTTACTCAAGAGTGGTGAAGTCACCTTTACCGCCCTCTCCGTTGGCGCAGCATTGGGCACAGTGATCAGTCGTTTTCTTGTCGGTTCGTTATCTAACCGTCTTGAATCATCAGGAATCATCACATTCGCACTTTGGGTTTGGGCTGTTTCTTCGGTTGGCATCGCGTTCACATCCAGCCGATATGTGGCCATCGCCAGTTTCATACTGCTTGGTGTTGGAAACGGTCTTTGGATGATCGTCAACACCACACTGCGTCAGCAACTCACACCCGCGCGCATGTTGGGTCGCATGAATGCTGCATTTCGCACAGTCTCATGGGGCGTGGTGCCCTTCGGTGCTGCATTTGGTGGCATTGCTGCGCGCTACATGGGGTTGCGCGGCCCATTCATTATTTTTGCAATTGTCATGGTTGCTAGCGCTGTCTTCGCAAAGCCGATTTTGCGGCCGCTTTACAAGGACTCAATTGGTACTACAGTCCGTACATGAACGTCAATGGCTACAAGATCGAGAATGGTGCCGATCTTCAAAAAGCCAATTTAAAACATGCGTATCTCAAAGGTGCTGAGCTTTCAGGTGCAAACCTCTCGAATGCAAATCTTGTGCTTGCAAATCTATTTGAAGCTGATCTCTCGAATTCCAATCTCACAAGCGCGATTCTCGATCATGCTGATTTGTCAGAAGCTGATCTTTCCGAAGCTGACCTCACAGGTGCAAACTTGCACAATTCGTACTTGCGTCACACGCACATGATCTTTTGTAACCTCACCGGCGCTGTGCTCGATCATGCCGATCTCTCACATGCCGATCTCACTGGCGCCAACCTGACAAACGCAGTGATGACTGGCGCAAACATGGCAGGTGTGGAACTTACGGGTGCAATAATGCCCGATGGCTCACTACACGAATAATCGGTACTACTCGCCGGTTTCTCCATCAACAAACTCGCGCAGCAAATCAGCGTGTCCGTTGTGTCGTGCATATTCTTCGATCATGTGCACAATGATCCAACGCAAACTCGGTGAATCACCATTTGGCCACTTACGTTTCGCCAACTGCTCCAACCCACCATCTGCAAGTGCCGTTTTCGTAATTGAGCGAGACAAGTCAACTGCCTCAAGCCACTGACCCATCAGTTCTGCGGGCGTATTGTTTGCGGCTGTCTCCCACTCCCAATCTGGTTGTGCAGTCCAATCAATTGAGCGCCATGGCTCAAGTCGTTCATTGTCGAGCAACCAGCGAGCAAACCATTCGTTCTCCACGAAGGCCATGTGCTTTAGCAAACCGCCAAGCGTCATTGAAGAAGCTGCGATCTTGGTCGACAGACCCGCGGCATTGACCCTTTTGCACTTCCACTTCAACGTCGCGCGTTGATAATCAAGGAATCCGAGGAGTGTTTCAACTTCGCCTGCGGCTGGTTCGGGCTCTGGACGCCCGTAATCATCGATCGTTACCATCGTGCAATCCTTATTGATAATGAACTATTTTTGCAAACGCGAAAGTCGAAGACCCCACGTAATCAACGCAACGCCGACGACTGCCGCAACGATGATCGGAGCGAAGGCTCCAGATGTAAGTGATGCTGCAAGTACAACACCCCAAATGCCTGTCGAAATCGCCGTAGCGGATGCCAAAAGTGCTTCAGAACGTTTATAAGCAAGCAGAAAGAGAATTGCAGAGATCGAGAGCCCCAATACAGCAACAATCTTTCCACCATAAGTGTTCTGCAAAACCGATCCAACACCAATCACATAAAGCAAGACAACTAGAGGTGGGAGACCTGGCTTAATCCGCCCAAGAATTGCGCCTACAGCACCCACGACACCAAATATGCAAAGCAATACACCCGTCGTTTGTTCGTTGAGACCAACAGCATCACTAACAAGCCCAATAAAAACGGCCGTCTCGCCAATCATTGCGGCAACTGTGATACCACTCTTGGTTCGCTTAAACCACAGAAACGACCATGCTGCAGCGACGAACGTTCCAATAGCACCAGTTGTCGAATTGGCATCGTTGGGCAACAACACAAGGATTGCGAACCCAAGGGGAACACCCGCAAAAGAACCGATAATTCCGGCCAGGAATGCAAGCGATTTGGCTCGCCGCACCGCAAGCGCAATTCCCTCTGCAATTGCACCCAACACCAACAACACCAATGCGATAACCAGCTGTGATGGGTCCGGACCAAGCACTCGAACAGTCACTGCAAACAGCGGGATTAGCAACACGATCGATCCGAGCACCATCAGAGCAATTCGCATTGGGAAACCCTGTTGCTTATGTTCACGAACAAAATCAAGCGCAATGAGACGACCCTGCAGATCTTCGTCGATAATTCCGCGTTCTCTCGCTACGGCAAGGCCGTCTTCCCATTCTCCCATTAAACACAAACCGATCTAATTGCACCCATAACGCAACCATAACGCATTGCGCCGGTTCCAAGAGGCACAATAGAGGTGTGAACGATGAAAGCGAATTCCGTGGTTTTTCACCTCCATCGAATCCACCACCCAATGCTCAACACAGACCGAAAAAACGTCGTACACCGATTGTTTATGCCGGTTTACTCTTTGGATTTTTTCCAATTCTGATACCACTTGTGGCATCAATATTCATCGACGATGCATTAAACGAGGGAACTAGCACCCTTGGCGTGTTGCCCTGGCTAACTTTTTTCACTTTGCCAATGAGCGGTGTCATCATGTTGGTAGGCGCAATCAAACCTGGTGTCGCGAAGATCTTTTTGCTTGTTGCGGTCGCTTTTCTTGCGCTGTCCCTGATTACATACCCACTGATTGCGTTAATTGTGCTTGCATTCGGAATCTTGATCTACAAAAAAACTTGATCGTTTAAAGCAACTCTTACCTCGGTTGCAGTTGTACAAACAGTTAGAACGCCCTAACAGGACGCGCGAATGCTTTGGAATTCATGCCGTCATGGTTCTGAAAGCCGTTGACGAAACTTTGACCCCACTCATCATTATCGGCACCCTCAGAAGATCTCCAATAGGGGCCTGACGAAAAGTCACCGAACCGATTGACCAACTCGCCAGAACCCGAGTTATTGCATACGTCATTAACTGTGTCACCAAACGCGTATTTACACATCTCGTTTAGAGCATCCATTGATGGCAACACCCAATCGTCTGCAGTCGGGGTCGAAAATTCTTCTGCGGCGACAATCGCATCTTTCCAAAAATACTGTCCCACTAAATCCGCTGCTGCCATTTCTAAATAGTGGCAAGTACCTGTAGAGCAAACAGCACCAATGCTCGTGAGGTCTCCATCAGAGTTATCAAAACCTGTTTCATCAACATAAAAAATGACCCCACCACCGGGACCAACATCTCCTACTTTGTACTCAGCCTTAAGACCTACTTCAGTTGTAGAGGGCGAAATTTCGCTGGTAGTTGACGACGATTCACTGCCACAAGCAACCAAAACCATTGCTAGAACGCAAAGAGCCAATCTCGCTTTAAACATCTGGTTCCTTTCGCTTGTGAAAAATGAAGATTATCCAACCAGCATGTTCAGCACGGTTATCGACAATGGCATATTGCTCGTCCTATCTCTAATTTTGGGCATTCTTTTTGCAGAACGCCCAAAAAATCCCAATAAATAATTGAGGCGACGCCGGGAATCGAAATCCACGAAAACCGTCACCCACAATCCCGTTCAGCTTCAATCAGCCATTGCATCACTCGAGTTCAGCATCCTAAGTCTCGCATTTCCCCTGATTTCCCGCTGAGCGTTCACGGTGTCGTACCAAATCCGTACCAAATTAAATTAACTAGATCTCAACAGTTCCTTGAATGCACGCGGTAACTTCGCCACCAATCCAAACCTGCTTCGACTCATCCATTGAAACGTGGACTTCACCCGCATGACCCATTGCAATACCCTGAGAAGCCAAATACGGCGGAACAAAACGACCTGCACCTATTAACCATTGAGCCATTGATGCATTCAGGCTTCCCGTTACCGGATCTTCAACAGTCACTCCACCCGAGGAATAGAACGCACGAACTTCATATGCAAAACGTGACCCAGCGGGATACGCGCCG
>JBIKID010000111.1:0-3845 GCA_044361815.1 Ilumatobacteraceae bacterium
TAGGCGTGATCATGCCTGGTGCAAACGATCGCAAAGCAATGGCAATGAAATAAAACGACGAACCCCACACCACGCCGGGTGTGAGCAACAGCAGCCAATCGAGTGGTTGAAGCGGTGCTACTTCGGCGGCTGTTCTGCGGGCTGACGAATCATTACTCATTGGCAGGTTTGCGCATCTCTCGATAGTCGCGAGCTGCGCCTTCGAGTGGTTCTACTTCAAGTGTGATGCCATCAATTGCTGCGACTCTGCACGCCGCACCTTGCAACAACGGTGTCGAACGATTAGTGCGAGCGTGCCATTGCGCGCTCTGCACAATCACAATTCCTTCAGGTGAGATATCCGATTGTGCAATGCCTTCCATACCAATCATCCATTCACGACCAATAGTTGGTGTTGCAAAACGTGTTCGCACCATCGACGGCATGCCGACAATAAATGCGAGCGCCATCATTGCAATACCGCATACAAGCGTGATCCACGAGATCCGCATCGAGCTTCCATCAATTGGTTGATACAGCGTTAATGAGGCAATCGTAAATAATCCGAGTCCAATGCCAGTCCACAACCGAGGCACACCAACCTGTACATCAACCGCAAATGCAAACACCGAAAGCACGATCAGTGCAACCGCCCACAGATGCACTGGCAATGCGGCTAGGCCATATACGCCGAGCACCAAACACACCGCTCCCACAAAACCTGCGATGCCAATGCCCGCTGTAAAAAACTCAAAAATCAACAGCGACAAGCCAATAGCAAACAATAAGTACGCAACTGGAGGGCTCGCAACCGTGTGCATCAGTTGCCCCACTACACCGAGTTTAAAAAATCGAGCAGTTGTGGCGTCGCGAACTACAAGACCAGTCGAGTCAAGCGACTCGACAACAGTGTCCAATATCTGATCATCAATTGTTAAACCATCTAGCGCATACAACATGTTGCGCACCACCGGCACGCCTTCATCAGTTCCAACATTTTTAAGCACACCAAGTTTGCGTGCATCACTAAAACCAACGCTCGAGTTTGTCAATGTTGAGTCAGCGGAACCAAAACTCACTGGCGCTCCACCAACACTCAACAGCTCTCCACTAAAACCAATGCGTGCGCCAGGCGCCATCGCTGACACATCGGCAACCGTGAGCATTTGCGCCGACAATCCATACGCACGAGCTCCAGTTGGTCCAACCCAAACCGCAACAGGAATTGCTGCAGACGAAATCTTTTCCAAAACCTTTGCCATGCGCTCACGAGAAACAACAGCGCCGCGCGAGTTGACTTGCAACACAATCGCTTGTGCCCCATTGGTTGTCGATCTATCTATTGCAGTCTCAATTTCTGCAACAACTACATCGTCAAGCAGACCACTGACAGCCACAATGTCAACTGGTGCCAGTTGCTCGGCAGTCGGCGTCGACTCTGCAGATGCGCCAGCGTTCATGGAAAACCCTGCTGCTCCAATGATCAGTGCAACTGCGCCAACACGCACCGTTTTCGAAAACTTCAGCAACTGATCCTCCGGGGGTCATCTTTATCGTTTATTGCACAACTAATTCCACTGAACAACTTACGGTATCTGGCTCAAACGCTAAGATTCCTGTCGTGCATATCTTGCTGGCCACCGATGCCCAATGGGTTCTTGACGAAGTTCTTGCAGCCCTTGGCTCACCCGACACGTCATTTACGGTCTGTCGTAACGGTCGTGATGTGCCAGAAGCCATTGCAACTCGCACGCCCGATCTAGCGGTTCTCGACCTACAAATCGGTTCTATGGGCGCCATGGCTGTCACGATGAATCTTCGTCTCGACCACAGCGACCATCGCATCCCGCATGTTCCGGTGTTGATGTTGCTCGATCGTAAAGCCGATGTGCATTTGGCACGACGCAGTGGTGCAAATGGTTGGATCATCAAGCCGCTTGATGCGCTTCGTTTGCAACGCGCAGCGAATGCAGTTGCAAGTGGCGAATCCTGGCACGATGGCGAAGTTCTCGCCGCCAACGCCTAAATTTTCTTAATTTTTTTTCCTGATTTTTTCCTGACTTTTTGTAAATAGCAGTCACTCTGCGGAGCCTTCCTGCGAAACTGAAAGCATGGTCGCCCCCGCCCTCACGGAAATAAAAATCCCTCAGCATCTCATTCCTCTCGACGGGCGTTTCGGAAGTGGCCCATCAAAAATTCGCTCAGAACAAATCGATGCGGTCGTCCGTGCATCGCGAAACATTCTTGGCACATCACACCGCCAAGCACCGGTAAAAAACTTGGTTGGTTCAGTGCTGACTCAACTGCGTCAGTTGTTTCAACTTCCATCTGACTGGGACGTTGTTGTTGGCAATGGCGGAGCGAGTTTGTTCTGGGATGCTGCAACTTTTGGGCTTATTGAAAATCGCAGTTCACATCTCGTGTTCGGAGAGTTTTCTTCAAAGTTTGCTCAGGCTGCTCAACTTGCACCACATCTTGGCGATCCGATCGTGATCGAGTCTGATCCCGGCACTGTTCCCGCAATTCAGCAAGCAGATGTTGATTCAAATATCGACACGTATTGCCTCACACATAATGAAACTTCCACTGGTGCATCAATGCATCTTTCTCGTTCAGTATTGCCAACCGACGCACTTGTAGTAGTCGATGGAACTTCGGCAGCGGGTGGCATCGCTTGGTCAACAACTGAAGTTGACGTGTATTACTTTTCTCCACAAAAAGGCTTTGCATCCGAAGGTGGAACGTGGATTGCATTGTGCTCTCCTCGCGCGGTTGAGCGCATCAACAAAATCAATAGTGCTGGACGCTGGTGTCCACCATCTCTCGACTTGTCAATTGCCCTAGAGAATTCGCGAGCCAACCAGACATACAACACGCCATCTGTATCAACGTTTGTGATGCTTAATGAACAACTGGGCTGGATGCTCGACAATGGTGGTCTCGCCTGGTGCACCGAGCGCACCCAACAATCAGCCGACATCTTGTACGGATGGGCAACAAGTCGCGCATATACCGAACCTTTTATCGCCAACCCACAACATCGCTCGCCCGTCGTTGGCACAATCGACTTTGTCGGCATTGATGCAGCACAAGTCGCAACTGTGTTGCGCAACAATGGCATCGTCGACACCGAGCCATACCGCAAACTCGGTCGAAACCAATTGCGTGTTTCTATGTTTCCTGCAGTTGATCCATCCGACGTTCAACTCCTCACTGCCAGCATCGACTACATCGTGGAGCAACTCTCATGACAAAAGCTCGCATCGTTATTGCCGAGATCATCGCCGAAGCTGGGCTTGATCGTCTTCGCGCAGCAGGTTTTGAGGTTGATATTCAGGTCGACAAAACCCCGGAGCAATTGCACTCAATTTTGCCCGGAGCCCGTGCACTCATTGTGCGCTCAGCAACCATGGTCGATGCGCAAATGCTGGATGCCGGCAAGGACTTGATGGTCGTTGCGCGAGCCGGTGTTGGTCTTGACAACATTGATGTCGATGCAGCAACGCAGCAAGGCGTAATGGTTGTCAATGCGCCCCAATCCAATGTGCTGTCAGCCGCCGAACACACCATGGCATTAATTCTTTCAATTGCGCGCAATGTGCCTCAGGCGCACCGTGCACTTGTTGCGGGAAGATGGGAGCGCGCAAAGTGGGAAGGTATCGAACTCGCTGGCAAGACGCTCGGCATTCTCGGTCTTGGTCGCATAGGTACTCTTGTTGCTCAACGCGCCAGAGCATTTGACATGCGCCTTGTTGCGTTTGATCCTTATGTATCGCCCGATCGTGCTCGCGAACTTGGTGTTGACATGCTCACCCTCGAACAGGTTGTCGAGCAATCCGATGTGCTCACCATCCACTTACCGAAAA
>JBIKID010000049.1:0-12537 GCA_044361815.1 Ilumatobacteraceae bacterium
ATCTTCCAATGAACCAGCTTGCGGTGAAAGTTCGTGAAGAACAATGCCAGCGCTGGCAGCAAGCTCTCCGAGTTGTAAGGCGCTTATTCCTGAAAAGTTAACTCCACCTTGTTCGTCGACACCGATTGCACCTTTTTCTGTCGCAAGTGATTTCAAAGCCTTAATTTGTGGGCTCACTACTCGAACCCATTGCTTTGCATGGCGTGCTGTAAATTCTCCCACTGAGCACTGTGTAATGAGTTTTCCTTGGCCGATCACCACAAGTTCTTCAGCAATAAGTGCCATTTCTGAAAGCAGGTGACTACTTACTAATACGGTGCGACCCTCTTTTGCTAAATCACGAAGAAGATCACGGAGCCAACGGATTCCTTCAGGGTCAAGACCATTTACTGGTTCATCAAGTATGAGGACTTCTGGGTCACCCAACAGCACAGATGCGATTCCCAATCGTTGCTTCATACCCAACGAGTACTTTCCTACGCGACGACGCGACACATCGCTGAGACCTACTTGCTCAAGAACTGCATCAACTCGTGATTTGCCAATACCAGTGTTGGCGGCCATCCACAAGAGATGATTGCGTGCGCTTCGACCACTGTGTGCATTTCCTGCGTCCAGTAGCACTCCGACGCGCTGCAAAGGCTGAGACAATTTGCTGTAGGGCACTCCATTGAAAGTTGCGGAACCAGATTGGGCGTGGTCGAGTCCGATCATGCATCGCATTGTGGTGCTCTTGCCCGAACCATTCGGACCTAAGAACCCTGTTACATGACCAGGAGCGACCGTGAAACTGAGGTCGTCCACTGCGGTGACGCCCGCAAATCTTTTCGTGAGGTTCTCGACGAGAATCACTTACTTACCAACAAATTTTTTGTCGAAGTCATATTTTGAATACTAATACAGGGCCTGGAATAGGTGTGATTGCACTGATAACCAAAAACCTTGCGACTACGCTGGTAACTCATGAAGAATGCTCTTCGCTTGATCACGATTTGTTGTGTCATGGTGTTTGCTTTTTGTGCGACACCGGCGAATGCCAAGGGTTCTGGCGACAAGTTTGGTGATGCTCAAGTGGGTCTTACGTATGGTGTGTATAAGCCAACCAACACACTTGGTCTGAAGCGGAGCATGTTCCAAGTTATGAAATGCCAACCCGGCATGGAGAAGTGGGTTGCGGCGAGTTACGGATTTGGCAAAAAGAGGATTGACATCTATCAAAACAAATTGGATGATTACTGCTCAGATGCAGGAGTGTCTAAAGAAGTCGGCACTACGACAATCAAAGGTGTTTTGGCCCGTGTGTTTGTGTATTGCGAACCATGGATGCCAAAGGTGTATGCGGCATGCACCGCACGTGATATCGCCAAATTTGGTGGGTATCTATTGTTTGTTCCAAGTCCAAAACTGAACTACAAACCCACCATGATTATGGTTCAGGGCGTCGGTGGAATTACTTTCCGACAGTTACGCACTGTTGCGCTCAGCCTCGTCTAATCCAAACTTTTTACGAAGTGCTGTTACGCGACTTGGAGGGTTAAGGTCTTTGATTTCGCGGTGCCCTTCTTAGGCTTTACGGTCACCGTCACCTTGCATGTTCCAACTTTCAAACCCTTGATAGTGGTGCCCGTGACTTTGCAGAATTTTGCCGACGAAGGAACAACCTTCAATGAAACCTTTGAGCCAGCAGGCATTGCCAATCCAGCTTGAGTGGCTAATGCTTTTGCGGTTTTACCAGCGGTCCGAGACAATACGGTCTTGGCGGAGCCAGATCCCAAAGAGGAAACCTTTGTGACCTTAAATTTTGGTGCTGAGAACGAAATATCGGAGATGGTTACAAGGCGACCGTCGGTGCCATTGTCGGCTGCGGTCCACTTGCTCCAGACAACTGTGTCAGTGCCTGCGTCAGCTGTTGATTTTGATTCTGCAGTTCGAGCAACACTAAGAACTTTGGACATATCTGTCTCAGTAGCTTCAATTTTGAACTGTGAAGAAAGAACGGCATCAGAAAGGAAGCCATAAAACGTGCCTTTGCGGACAGAGCCATCACTCATATTGTGTGGGCCTGCAATGCCATAAGTCAGGCTTGGCGTTTCGCCGCTAGCAACATCAAGCGAACCAATAACCGCTGCATTTGTTGCAAACAGCGCTCCGGCAAAAGCAGCACTTAACGTTGTGTCAAGGCTCAACACCATCTGCATCCCCAGTGTGTCTTGGGTTGACTTCACAGCATCACAAACAGAGACGGGAATAGTGGTGCACTGCTGTGCCTTTTGATCTTGTGGATCGAGTCCTGGGGAAGTGCTTAGGGAGAACTTCACTCTGGCTGTGGCAATGTCTTGGCCTAGGTTTTCAGTTTTCCAAAAAGATGGTGTGCCATTCATCCAAGTCCATCCGAGTTTCGTGCCAACTGTGTTGAGACCAATAGTCATGTCGAAAACAGAAGTTGAATTGATAGCTACCGCAAGCGGTGCAGTTGGTGCAGAAAAGTTGGATCCCAATTGGCCAGCTTGTTTCACATATGCAAGTGTGATGCCAACTCGGTTTGGAGTGGTGTAGCAATTATTGGTTGAGCCTGTTTTGCACAAGTTATATGGAGCAATCACCGCGGTTATCGCACCTGTTGTCGTAGGGGCCGGAGTTGCTGCTGTGCCATTAGTGACAAGTTGAGTGGTAGTTCCATTCGTTGCAACTGAAAGCGAAGCAACGTATGGTCGACCAGCAACACCACCTGCTAGGTCAGACCAGTTGCCTTGGCTCATTGAGTTGGTAGTGGAATCAAGCGAACTTTGGTCTGGCATGCCGTCATCAATGGCCGCAGCGTGCACAAGAGGGCTAGCAGTAGGAAGCACGCAGGTTGCAACAATTGCAATCGCAAGTGAAATTCGAATTGGTCTTTTCATGGCCACTCCTTGATCAGGTGTTAAAAAATTTAACCAATTTTTAACTCAATTTCAAGACTCAAAATGCCTGAAAACGTTGGCCTGCAGGCTGCAAGGCATCACAAATGGTGCGCTCGGACGGACTCGAACCACCAACCCTCTGATCCGAAGACAAGTCAGCAGCGAATGCTGGTGTCTGTGATGTCTGCGTGAGTAATTGGTGTATGGGTTTGTGTCGGTAGTAGTGCTACCCAGTGTCACTCAGTCTGTGTGTTCTGTGACCCCGTTGTGACCCCCTTTTTGTTGGAATAGTCAAATGGGTAGACTGCGTAAGAATAATTGAGCAGTTGCAAAATGAGGCCTTTTAAGACTTCAGTGAATTCCATATCGGAATTTATAGAGAGCAAGATTTGAGTTGTGCGAGCATCAGAATATGCGAGGTGTCTGTTGAAGATTCAAAGAATCACATCAAGTTTGATTATCGGGGGATTGGTTTGCCTCTCAGCATCATCAACCGCATTGGCTGTCTCTGCAAAAGAAAAGCCATCCAAGCCAGAGATCTCCATCATCAGGGCAGTGAAAAGTTTACGAGCTGGAAAAGTAGATGTGACTGTTGAATTTAAAATGGCGACAACGAATTCCAAATTTCCCTTAATTTTGACAGAGGTGAAAATTGGCAATGCAGTGTGCAAGGCCCTAAGGTCTGTCACTCGGTGCACATTAAAAAATGTGTCAGTCAATAAGAGGTTGACAGTGTCGGCCCGCGCACAGAATCGCAATGGATTTGGTGCCTACAGTGTCGGCATCCCATTTGTTCCCAAAGCTGGGATCACTTGGACACGGATTGTTCCGGGATCTTTGACGACGAGCCCGGTGACCGTACCGGTGACCGTACCTCTCGCCATGGGTTTGAAATTCAATATCAAAAACGCCATAGGTTTAGCTTTGAAGAGTTCAGTATCGAATCTGGCCGTACAAAGGCTTTCGGCTGAGTCAAATCTTCAAACTGTTGATGCACTTGGAAATACCTCAGATGCGATCACTTCTGGAACAGCTTCCATTAGAAATTTTCTGATTGCTCCAAATGAAAAGTTGTATGTTGTTTTTAATTACAACACCAAAATTGGCTCTGTTTTATGCCTGCTTGCTGAAGTGGCAAAATCAACTGGAGATCCCACATGTATCGATTCTGATCTATCGAGTATCAGTTGGCAAGGTTCAAATCTTTACGAATTTGATCCTGTCCAATTTGATGAAAGCGGATCAATTTATTATGTAGGAACTGATTCGTCGGGAAAGTCTGCTCTTCGACGCTACAAAGACGGTGTCGCCACATCACTGGTTACGGATAATGTCAATTTGCTTCGTTTCCTTGTTTTATCTGATGGATCTGTAATCATCGGAGGGCAAACTGTGTCTTCTGGTACTGCTTGGACGCGCGTTGTCAGCCCATCCGGGTCACTAAGAAGTCTTGTGTCAGGTGATTATCCGAGATTTTTATGTAAATTCCCTGATGGGAATGTGTATCTCGGTTATTGGGGTTCTGATGGTTTAACGAATATGGGCGTGAAGCGATACCTAACTGGTACGTCTCTCATGGACACTACATATTGGATTTCAGGAAATACTAACGGAGTCACTCGTTCCGCTTTTTTTGATGTCGGCGCGAACTACAGCACCCCGCAACGAATTGAATCGTTAGAGGGATTTTATGGAACCCTCATTAAGAGTAAAGTTGTAACGTCAAACAATCAGGCATTTGTGATAACTGGTACCGTTCCAACTTTGGTGCAATATTTTCCAAATGTTGTTGGTGCTTCAACCTCTGTGAAAAATGTCGGGGTAATGGAGCCCGCATTATCTAGTTTGATTTTGACTGGTACTAATTCTGCTGGGCTTAACATCACAACCCTGTACGACACCTCCTCGGATACGGAGCAAGTTCTCATTCCTGATTCGAACGAAATAGAGGTGTATCACCTCAACTATGTTGCATCAACCAACAAGGTTATGTTTGACGGATTGAGGTTCTCTGATAACAAGTATGTGATTGGGCAAGTTGATCTTGGAACAAAAGTTATTTCTGCCTCACAAACAGGATCTTTAAAACTCTTAGATTTCCAGACCTTCGGTTCGTAGCTCCAACACATGGGTGCGGCACTTAATTGGGTCAAACCCCTATAAACATTGGTGCGCTCGGACGGACTCGAACCGCCAACCCTCTGATCCGAAGTCAGATGCTCTATCCATTGAGCTACGAACGCTTGTGCACTACATATTAGTGGTTTTTTGAGTTTATTGGTTAGCGAGCGTTGCGCATCACGACATGTTTCATGTCGTTGAGCAGAGTGTCGCGCGTATATGTCCAACCTCGTTTTTGATACCACTCTTGTTGGTGATCGGTGTAGAGAAATATCTCCGAATAGCCAAGCTCTCGTGAGCGAATCACAACGTGCTCGACGAGTGCTGAGCCGACTCCAAGTTTGCGGGCTTCTGGAATGACGAAAACTGCAGCAAGCCATGGGCCAGGTTCGGTGGCACCAGGGAGTCCATCATCGTCGACGAGCGTCGCAAGCCCAAGTAGTTCTTCTGCCTGGTTGACAGCAGCAAAGACTTCAACGAAGCGACCGGCATAAGTGCCACTGACGTTGAACATATCGAGATATGTCTGAGTCGTATCTTCGGGAAAGTCGAGCTTCCACGCGACTCGTGACAACTCTGCTGCCTCTTGATGGAGGTGCGGAACGTGTTTGATATGGGTGATGGAAAATGTGGTGAGTTGTATTGGCAGCTCAAACAAACCATCTGGGTTTGAAGGGAAGTCGACTACTCGAATAACTGCGTCCAGATTGATCACACCATATACATGTGGAAAGAGCGGTTCGTTGGGAAGCGAAGGTGAACCGTCAATGTGCGCAGGGGGCTCCCACTTGAGTTGGCTCGTGAGCGCGGCAGGGTTGATGTGGGCCAACACCATGTCGGTTGCTCCGCGGTAGTACTTGTTGGCAACATCACGCATTTGATGCTCGGTAGAGCAGTGAATAAAGCCTTCGGCGGCAAGTGACGGTGCAGTGATGAAGCCCTGTCGTTGAGCCTCAATCCAGTTTTCCGAATTGGTCAAATGCAATATCACTCGCCTCAGCGTATTGGCCTAACTGCTGTGGTAGTTGGGAGCCTCGTGAGTGATGGTCACATCGTGCGGGTGGCTCTCTTCACGGCCCGCAGTGGTGACGCGCATGAAGCGCGCGCGCTGGTGCAACTCAGGCAATGTGGCAGCACCCGCATAACCCATGCCCGAGCGCAGGCCACCAACGAGTTGGTAAATCACGTCGGCAAGTGAGCCGGCATATGCAACACGACCCTCGATACCTTCAGGCACAAGTTTGTTGCGCTTTGCTCCAGCGCCTTGAGCAGAACCGTAACGGTCGGCACCAAGACCTTGCATCGCTCCGAGCGAGCCCATGCCGCGGTAGCTCTTGTAGCGACGACCCTCAAACAACTCGACTTCACCCGGTGCTTCGTCGGTGCCTGCGAGCAAACTGCCGAGCATCACAACGGTGGCGCCAGCAGAAAATGCTTTAACGAGATCACCCGAATACGTGACGCCACCATCGGCGATAAGCGGTACGCCCAATTTGTGGGCGCGTTGCGCGGTGAAGTGAATGGCCGACAATTGTGGCATGCCTGCGCCAGCAACCACGCGAGTGGTGCAGATGGAGCCGGCACCAACACCGACTTTGACCGCGTCAACTCCAGCCTTATGCAGAGTGTCGACGCCTTCTTCGGTAACGATGTTGCCCGCTACGACTGCCATATTGGGCCAACTGGATTTGATGCGCTCAACGGCCTTGATGACGCCAGCAGAGTGGCCGTGCGCGGTGTCGATAACGAGCGCGTCTACACCGGCAGCGATGAGGGCCTCGGCGCGAGACTCGAGATCGTCGCCGACACCAACCGCAGCACCGCAACGCAACCGACCACCAGAGTCACGTGTGGCAGTGGGAAAGTCTTGGCGCTTCATGATGTCTTTAACCGTGATGAGCCCGCGCAACTTGCCGTCTTTGTCGACGAGGGGAAGTTTTTCGATGCGATGCTCTTGCAAAATTGCTCGTGCTTCGTCGAGTGATGTGCCTACGTGTGCAGTGATGAGGCCAGTTGACGTCATGAACTCGGTAACGGGGCGTACATAATCGCTTTGCTTGCAGAACCGAATGTCGCGATTGGTGAGAATGCCAACGAGCGTGCCCGTTGCGTCGGTGATGGGTACGCCAGAAAAGTGGTATCGATGCATCAGTTGTTCGGCATCTTCGAGTGTGGCTGTGGGTGGCAAGGTAACTGGATCGGTGATCATGCCAGACTGCGAGCGCTTAACGCGACGCACTTCGTTTGCCTGATCTTCAACGGTGAGGTTGCGATGAATGACGCCGAGGCCACCAATGCGGGCGAGTGCAATTGCAAGACCTGCTTCGGTGACTTTGTCCATCGCAGCCGATACGAGAGGCACACTGAGTTCAATGTCGCGGGCAAAAATGGTGGAGGTGTCGACCATGTCGGGTAGCACATCCGAATAGCCGGGCACGATGACTACATCGTCAAATGTGAGGCCTTCGTAGCGATTAAAAAAATCAGTGTGTTGGTTGCTCATGATGTGGGTGCTTTCTGCTGGGTGATGAGTTGTTGGAGAGCGTCAATAACAAGCGCGTGTTCGGTTGCATGCACTCGTGCTTCAAGACTGCTGAGTGTGTCGGCGACATGGATTGGCACAGTTTGTTGTGCAATGACTGGACCGTTGTCGACACCTTCGTCTGGCACAAAATGGACCATGACTCCGGTTTCGCGCCGAGAGCCATTTGCGAACTCGGTGAATGCGCGCTCAATGGCGTGAGTGCCTGGCAGCTCGCCGGGGAGGGCTGGATGAATGTTGATGACCCGATTTGGGAAGAGCGACAGAAAACTGTTGGACAAGACGCGCATGAAACCAGCAAGCACGATGATGTGTGGTTGCCACATACCAACGATCTGCGCAAGGCGCGCGTCGTACTGCTGGCGAGTCTCGTGCGGCTTTACTGCAACAACTGCTGTCTCAACCGTGTGGCATTGCGCGCGGTTGAGTGCAAACGCTTCATGTTTGTCGGAAACAACACCAACTACTTTGGCATCGAGTTGTGTGTTTTCGCACGCATCGATAATGGCTTGCAGGTTGGTGCCGTTGCCGGACGCAAGAACCACAAGCCGCGCGGTCATGAGAGTGAAACTCGACTGTGTTGGTCGGAGGTGTGGTGCACAAGACTGCCGATGATGAATGTCGGTTCATCGATTGCTGACTGCACTGCAGATACATCGTTTGGGTCGACAACGAGCACCATGCCGATGCCCATGTTGAGCGTGCGATAGAGCTCGTCGGTGTCGAGCGCGCTCAGTTGTTGCACAAGTTGAAACAGTGGCGGTATGGGCCATGAACCGAGATTGATGTTGGCTCCAACGCCATCTGGCAAAACGCGTGGCATGTTGTCGGGCAACCCGCCACCTGTGATGTGTACGAGAGCCTTAACGTGTTCGGTGTCGAGCGCGCCTGTGAGTACGGGCAGATAGTTGCGATGCGACATCAAGAGCGCTTCGACAAGTGGCTTGTCGAGTGGAGCGGGTTGAGACTCGAGGGGAATCCACGCAAATAACTTGCGTAAGTACGAATAGCCGTTGGTGTGCGGACCGTTGGAAAGCACACCGATGAGCACATCACCTGCCTGGATATTTTGGAGTGGCAAGAGTTGGTCGCGCTCTGCAACTCCTACGAGTGTGCCCGCGATGTCGAATGCTCCTGGTGCATACACACCCGGCATCTCGGCTGTTTCTCCACCCAACAGCACACATCCGGCAGCGGCGCATGCATCGGCCATACCGCCAACTACCTCGGCAACCATCTCGGCATCGATATGTGATGACGCAAGATAATCAAGAAAGAAGAGGGGGTAGGCGCGCTGCACAAGAACATCGTTGACACAGTGATTGACGATGTCGTGGCCGGTGCCACGAATGCGACCCGTGCGTGCAGCCAACTCGACTTTCGTTCCAACGCCGTCGGTAGACCCAACGAGCACAGGGTGATCAAACTTTTTGAGAAACGAAACATCAAGTGCGCCGCCAAATGCACCGACACCACGTAGCACCAAGTCGCTCGCTGTTTTTTCAACACTTGTTTTGATCAGGCTGACCGCCCGTGTTCCTTCGTCAATATTGACGCCAGTGGATGCGTATGAATGGATAGTTGCGCCGGGTGCACGCCACGCAATGTCGCGACGCATGTGCGAGCCACGAAGTGTGATGCGATTGGCTGCAGCGTACGCATGAGTGCGCGCATCATCAAGAGTTGGTCCGATGCCAACGCAGGTGAGCACGCGTCCACCAGCGGAGACGAGTTTGTTGTCGACCAATTCGGTAGCACCGTGATACACGGTGGCGATGGGGGTTGATTGTGGAATATCGCTGATTGCATCGCCGGTTCGTATTTTGTGTGGGTAGCCGTCTGCAGCAATGACAACACCAAGTGCGCTTGCATCTTTGATGCGCAGAGGGTTTGCTTTGAGTGATGAAGCGAGCGACGAAGTGGCGCATGCCAGCATCAACTCGACAAAATCATTTTCGATCAACTCAAGCAACACTTGGGCCTCTGGATCTCCGAAACGGCAATTGAACTCAAGTAGGCGTGGTCCTTCGTCGGTGAGCATGATGCCTGCAAATAATGCTCCTATATAAGGAGTGCCGATCTTGGCGAAATGGCGGATGACTGGCTCAATGAATTCGGCGTGCAGGGCCGCTGCCGTGGTGTTGACAGGTGCCGGGGCATAGGCGCCCATGCCACCGGTGTTTGCGCCAGTGTCACCTTCGCCAACCCGCTTGTGGTCTTGGGCGAGTGGTAGAGGCACGCTCATGATGCCGTCGCACAATGCAATGAGGGATACTTCGGTGCCAACGAGTCGTTCTTCAAGCACGATGTCGCCAACAGCAATTGCTTCGCGGATTGCGAGATGCGTCTCGACAATCGTTTCGGGCACCACGACACCCTTGCCACCTGCAAGACCGGACTGTTTGACAACGACTGGTCTGTCAAAGGTTGCACACCATGCGATTGCGGCATCGGCATTGCCTTGAGAGAAGTGCGCGAAGTGCGGGCTTGGCAAGTTGAGTTGCTGGGCAAGTTGGCGCGAAAAGACTTTGGATGATTCGAGAACGCTGAGATGTTGGGTTGGTCCAAAGACTTTGACATTGATGGCAAGAAGTGCGTCTGTAAGGCCAGCATCAAGTGCGGCCTCTGGGCCAATGATCACCAAGTCGACATGTTGTTGTGCGCACAATGCAACGATGCCCTTCACATCTGTGACAGCGACGTTGTGTCGTTCGCCCGGTGTGCCGGCATTACCTGGTGCGACAAGCAGGCGTTTGCAGTGAGACGATTGTGCAACTTTGCTGGCAATGGCGTGTTCGCGACCGCCGCTACCAACAACGAGCACCGTGACGTCGTGCGTCATGCAAGCACCTGGTCAAACACATCTTTGCTGTGGCGCTTGGTGATCTGGATTGGGTATGCACCAGTGAAGCACGCGTTGCAATAGCCATCTTCTTTGCCGACTGCGCGCATCATGCCATCGAGTGACAAAAATGCAAGCGAGTCACAACCTATTTGCAGACGTAATTCTTCCAAGTTGAGGCGAGCCGAGATGAGGTCGTCGTCGTGGCCCATGTCGACACCAAAGTGGCACGCGTGTGTGATGGGTGGGCAGGTGATGCGCAGGTGCACTTCGGTTGCCCCTGCATCACGAATGAGTGCAACGAGACGGCCCGCGGTGGTGCCGCGCACAAGTGAGTCATCAATCATGATCACGCGCTTGCCCTCGAGGTTTTCATTCAACGTGTTGAACTTCATGGCCACGCCTTTGTCGCGCATTGACTGCGTTGGCTCGATGAATGTGCGACCGATATAACGGTTTTTGATCAAGCCGTCGTTATAGGGAATGCCACTGACTCGTGAGAAGCCAACCGCCGCAGGAATGGACGAGTCGGGCACAGGAATGACAACGTCGGCATCAACGGATGCTTCTACAGCAAGTTGTTCGCCTAATCGCTGGCGCACAGAGTGCACACTGCGGTCATCCCATTCTGAATCTGGACGCGAGAAATACACGAACTCAAACGTGCAACGGGCTTGGGGTACGTGAGGAATCTGGGCTTGGCGACGAGTGAGTTGTGTGCCTTGTGCAGTGACGATTTCGCCTGGTGCAACTTCGGAGATGTTGGTGCAGTCGAGCGTGCGAAGCGCGCAGGTTTCTGATGCGATTGCCCAACCACCATTGGGCAACTGGCCAACCGATAGCGGCCTGAATCCCCACGGGTCTCGAACAGCGATAATGCGGTCGGCTGCCAAGATGACAAGTGAATATGCACCTTGCCATGCCGACAGTGTGCGCTCGAGTCGTGTTTCCCATGTTGCACCACCAGCCGATGCAAGCATCAGCGTGATCACTTCGGTATCAGACGATGCAGTAAGTCCAAAACCCTTAGCAAGCAACTCGTCGCGAAGCTCTGGTGCATTTACCAAGTTGCCGTTGTGTGCAACCGCAAGTGGGCCGTGCATTGTCTCGACCAAAAATGGTTGCGCGTTTCGCGCCCCCGGAGCGCCGGTGGTTGAGTAACGCGTATGACCAATTGCATACATACCATTTAGTGGCGCAAGTGTGTGCGGAGTAAACACTTGTCCCACGAGTCCGACATCTTTATGCAGGCGAGCCTGCTTGCCATCGGCAACTGCAATACCCGCAGCCTCTTGTCCGCGATGCTGCAGCGCAAACAACCCGAAGAATGAGAGTTGTGCTGCGTCGTCTTGCGTGGATGAGATTGCCAAAACGCCACACTCTTCGTGCGGAGAGTCGGTATCGAAAATTGCTTGTACCGAAAGATCAGGCATTGCGACTCTTGGCGTCGGCTGCGAGCACTCTTTCTCGTTGTGCTTGCTGAGCATTCGCAACTGCTGTGGCAACTGCGCTGTCGTGGTGAGCAAGCACCTTCGCGGCAAATGCTGCAGCATTGACTGGCTCGGCGACATATGCACAAGCAACTCCAGGTGGCATACGCACGCTTGACCAGATGTCGTTGACTGATTGAGCATCATCACTTGGTGGTGGGCACGCAATGACCGGTGCAGTCACTTGCGGGTCTGTGAAACCCGACAAGGCATTGGATCTTCCAGCAACGGTGATGTACACCTTGGGACGGCCATTGGCTTCGTATTCACGAATCAGACCAAGTACGTGCTCGGGTGTGCGATGAGCCGAGCCCACGCGCACTTCGACGTCGAGTGCAAAAACTCTCGCGGCTTCTGCAATTTTGTTGCTGTGATCCATGTCGGCCGGTGAGCCCATGAGAATGATGACTTGTGGTTTCATATCAGGTTCGCTTTCTGTAGTGAGTTTGTGAGACGTTGTTGCACCGGATATTCGCCGGCAACAAATGGTGTGCCAGTGATGCGTTCGAAGGCTTGGATGTAGCGAGATGTGGTTGCGCTGATCACCGCTGGATCGAGCACTGGTGGCGGGCCGTCGCCGCGATAGCCAATGGCGTCGAGCGCTAAGCGAATTGGTTCTTTATCGAGACTCTCGGGTTCTTT
>JBIKID010000112.1:0-3672 GCA_044361815.1 Ilumatobacteraceae bacterium
TTGTGATGTTGTGTGCCACTGCTGTTTGTGTGGCGTTCTACGCCACCGACTCAGCGCCAGATTTTCGTCGTGACATGTTGCCTTCGCTTGGCTATTTCTCAAACTGGTGGCAAATCTTTGCCGTAGAGACCCCGTACTTCGCTGCGAGTTCGTTGCCGGTCTTGCGACATCTGTGGTCACTTGCTGTGGAAGAGCAGTGGTATCTCATTTGGCCACTGTTGTTCACTGTTGTGTTCGGTGCAAAGTGGATGCGCCCAAAGATTTCGGGAGTGCTGCTCATTGCGTGTAGTGGCGCGATCATAATCACAACGGCACTTCGCTTTGTTGAAGACAATGAAACTCGCACCAACTTTTTATACCTAAGCACAATTACTCGTTCTAGTGGTCTTCTGCTTGGTGCTGCAGTTGCACTGTTATGGAGACCATGGCGCAAGACATCGACCCGTTTCGTGCTGGTGCGTTCGCTCGCTGCTGATTCGCTAGCGATTGGTTCGATCGCATTGATTGGATATCTCATGGCCTCTGTGCATGTGGCTGATGCACGGTTGTATCAGGGTGGTTTGGCTGCAACGACCCTTGCTTCTGCGGTGATCGTTGCTGTAGTGATGCGACCAAACGGTTTGTTGGTCAAAAAGTTTTTCTCGCAACACTTTTTCGCTGAGATCGGTCGCCGTTCATATGGGCTATACCTCTGGCACTGGCCCATTTTCGTTGTTGCTTCTGCACGAGACTCGGTTAATCGCTTGGCCTATGCACTTGCAGCCACCATCATTATTAATGAATTCGTGTATCAGTTTGTCGAGATTCCTACTCGTCGTGGTGCACTAGGTAATTGGTGGCGCAATCGGCAACAATTGAGCGCTATGCGTCGTCGACTTCCCGTTTTTGCAGCCACCGTTGTAGTGACCTCACTCGGTTTTACCGGAGTCAAGGTTGTTGGCATTCAGGCTCGCGATATGTCGATTGATACGTCAAATGCCAATGTGATATTCGCAGTGCCAACGACCGTCGCCAACGCAAGCACTACGCCAACACTAAGTGTTGGCGGTTCATCTACTACGTCTACAACAATTGCTACATTGCCACGCAAGTTGGTGATTGTTGGTGACTCTCAAGCTCGCTCGCTCGCAGTTAATAAACCATCGGGGATTAAGAAAACATTTGTCATTACCGATGGCTCAATTGACGGTTGTGGTGTTTACAACAAGGGAGTTGGGGTTGGTGGCACGAATGGAAATTTCCGCCGCAACTTTGCAAATTGTGTTGGATTTGAAAAGAGTTGGGCTAAGTCGGCAAGAAAGGCCAAAGCTGATGTAGCGCTGGTGGTGATCGGCGCGTGGGAAGTGCTCGACCTTAAGTTCGGTAGTTCTACGCTTGCATTCAACACATCAGCAGCCGACGCAATGTTCCGTTCGCAAGTGAGAGTTGGTGTAAATGCTTTGCGCGCAACAGGCGCGACCGTTGCTCTTCTCGAGGTTCCATGTATGCGACCGGTCACGTCAAAGGGTGGTCCAGTACCTGCCCTGCCACAACGCGGAGATGACACACGCACCGGCCATCTCAATGATTTGTTGCGCGAGATCGCAGCACTAGAAGACGATGGTGTGTTTTTTGTTAGTGGGCCGAAGGAATGGTGCTCAGATCCAAAGATTTCCACGAGTCTGAGTTACCGCTGGGACGGCGTCCACGCCTACAAGCCTGGTGCAAAACTTGTTTTTGAGACGATTGCGACTTCAATCTTGCAGTTACCTGTTTCGAAGTAACGATTACAAGGGAAAAGTGGCCTAATGCACAAATGTGGCAGACAGGTCTACTGCACGGTAACTTAGTGTCATGACCGAATTTTCACTTTCCCTCAACGACGACCAACTTCAAATCAAAGATTGGATTCATCAGTTTGCTGTTGACACCATTCGACCTGCGGCACATGAGTGGGATGAAAAAGAAGAGTTCCCTTGGCCGATTGTGCAAGAAGCAGCGAAGATTGGTTTATACGGTCTCGACTTCATCATGAATGCAATGGCAGACCCAACTGGTCTCACCATGGTGGTTGCAATCGAAGAAATGTTTTGGGGCGACGCTGGAATTGGAATGGCAATCATGGGATCTGGACTCGCTGCAGCAGGTATTGCCGGCAACGGCACACCCGAACAAATGATGGAGTGGGTGCCACAGTGTTATGGCACAGCAGATGATGTCAAGGTTGGTGCATTTTGTGTGAGCGAACCAGACGCAGGCAGCGACGTTTCCAACTTGCGCACGCGTGCTGTCTACGACGAAGCAAAAGATGAGTGGGTTCTCAACGGCACAAAAGCTTGGATCACCAACGGCGGCATTGCGAACGTACACGTTGTAGTCGCAGCGGTTGATCCAGAACTCAAGGGTCGTGGTCAAGCAAGTTTTGTTGTTCCGCCAAACACAAAAGGTTTGTCACAAGGACAGAAATACATGAAGCACGGCATTCGCGCTAGCCACACAGCAGAAGTGGTGCTCGAAGACGTTCGTATTCCTGGCCGATGCCTACTTGGCGGCAAAGAAAAACTTGATGCCAAACTTGCGCGCTATCGCGAAGGCACGTCGAGCGGCAAGCAACCAGCAATGGCTACATTTGAAGCAACACGTCCAGCGGTTGGTGCTCAAGCACTTGGTGTTGCACGCGCGGCATACGAATACGCACTTGACTACGCCAAAGAGCGCAAAGCATTCGGCAAGCCAATCATCATGCATCAAGCCATCGCGTTCAAGCTCGCCAACATGATCACCCAGATCGATGCAGCACGCTTGCTCATCTGGCGCGCATCGTGGCTTGCCAAAAATGGCGGCTACAAAAATGCGGAAGGCTCACAGAGCAAGTACTTTGCATCTGAAATGTCGGTCAAAGTCACCGAAGATGCAATTCAGATTTTGGGTGGCTACGGCTACACACGCGAGTATCCAGTAGAGCGTTGGCACCGTGACGCCAAGATTCACACCATCTTCGAGGGCACCTCTGAGATTCAGCAGTTGGTGATTGCTCGTGCAATCTCTGGCTTGCGCGTCGAATAAAAACTGGTATCAGCTGGGCAAGAGAAGTTCGGCGTTGCTTACGAAGAATGCTTCGATTGCCGCATCACCGAGCGGTGTGATGTCAGCGGCCATGCGACCAATTGGGTCAGTGCCACCTTCCGTATCGCTCAATTTGTCGAGCCGTGCGCTCCCAGAAAAATGGCGTCACGCGAATCTGGTCGACGAATACTTCACGCGGACTTCGCTTCAAACTTTCACGCAGACGACGCGATAACGCAAGACGATCTTCAAGCAGGTCAACAAACGGACCAACCCACATTGCGCCAAGTTCAATTACACCAACTCGCAGATTTGGATGGCGGTCGAAAACGCCACCGTAGATCATCGTTGCTAAATAGTTTTGTGCAGCGAGATGCATAGTGGCCAACGTGTGCGGGCCGATTGGTTCACCAGTCGAGAAGGTGCCAGGTCGCAACAAGTCGGCATCACCCCACGCGTTGCTGGCAAAGAAACCGTCTTGGCCGCCGATGTGCAAAGTAACGGGAAGTTCTGCTTCGGCGAGTAACGCCCATAGCGGGTCAAGTTCGTCCGCAGCCGGCGAGCGACCACCAGGTGCGATGCCGTCTTGGATGAAAACTGCTCGTGCACCACCAGCTGCAACTCGCT
>JBIKID010000113.1:0-3660 GCA_044361815.1 Ilumatobacteraceae bacterium
GTTGCGTACATTGCGCGACACTTTGCATCTCAATGACGAAATCCCAGATAGCGCACTGAGTGGTGATGATCCTCCATATTTCCGCCCCGCCGAGGACAGTGTTGAATACCAATACATGATGGAACGTCGCCGCGCACTTGGCGGATCGGTACCAAAGCGCACTACCACTGCACGCAAGCCACTTGTATTGCCAAGCCCTGATGCATTTATCGAGTTTGACTCCGGTAGCGGTGAGCAAGCAGTGAGCACCACCATGGTCTTTACACGCCTCTTGCGCAACATGGCTCGCGATAAAGACTTCGGCCAACGTGTTGTACCAATTATCCCCGACGAGGCACGCACATTCGGAATGGATTCGTTATTCCGAGAACTCAAGATCTATGCGTCACAGGGACAAAAATATGAGCCTGTTGATCACGCATTATTACTGAGTTACGCCGAATCAACTTCAGGACAGATTCTCGAAGAAGGCATTACCGAGGCCGGCAGCATGGCCAGCTTTATTGCGGCTGGCACAAGTTATGCAACGCGTGGCGTGCCAATGGTTCCTTTTTACACGTTTTATTCCATGTTTGGCTTTCAGCGTGTTGGCGATCTCATTTGGCAAGCAGCCGACGCACGCACGCGTGGGTTTTTGCTCGGTGCAACTGCCGGACGCACCACTCTGATGGGCGAAGGCTTGCAACATCAAGATGGACACAGCCTGTTGCTCGCGAGCACAGTTCCCTTCTGCCAGGCATATGACCCCGCATTCGCATACGAAGTTGCCGCGATAGTCAAAAGTGGTCTCAATCGTATGTACGGAGACTCACCTGAAGATATTTTTTATTACATCACGCTGTACAACGAGAACTACCAGATGCCAGCGCGACCATCATCGCCAGTAATTGAAGCCGAGATCATGCAAGGTCTCTACAAGTGGCAAGAAGCCACCGGCGGCAAGCATCGAGCAACAGTTTTGTTTTCTGGCGCGGCCCAAGGTGCTGCTCGGGCAGCAGCCGCAGAACTGCTCGCGAAATATGACGTTGGTATCGACCTCTGGTCGGCCACGTCATACAAAACACTGCGCGAAGAAGCTTTAGAAGTTGAACGATGGAACAGACTGCACCCAACCGACGCACCGCGCCATCCGCTTGTAACGCGCTTGCTCAGCGACACTCCAAACCCATTTAGTCCAATTGTCGCGGTCACCGACTTCATGCGCGCCGTACCCGAGCAGGTTGCGCGGTTTATCCCCGGCAGATCGTTTACACCACTCGGCACAGACGGCATGGGTCGCAGCGACACCCGAGAGGCATTGCGTCAACACTTCGAAGTTGACATGCCTCACGTGGTTGTCACGGTCTTGCACCAGCTTGCTTTGGCCGGCACCATTAAGTCAGAAGTTGTGCAATCGGCGATTACCGCATATGGAATAAACCCAGAAGGCATCAGCCCGCTCTATTCATAAGCGATACTTGTAGCTATGGCTGCAGCAACTTCACCCTCTCCAACTCGCCCCCTGTACATCACTGGCATCCCAAAGGCCGACGCATTGCTCAACAGCAACGGAACGGCATTACTCATTGGCATGCTGCTCGATCAACAGGTGCCAATGGAATGGGCGTTCACTGGTCCATACACAATCAAACAGAGACTGGGTCACTGCGACGCTTCAAAGATTGCCGCAATGAAAGAAGATAAGTTCGTTTCTGTTTGCTGTGAGAAACCTGCCATCCACCGTTTCCCAGCATCAATGGCAAAACGAATTCATCAAATGTGTGTGATCCTTGATGCCGAATACAAAGGCAAAGGATCAAACGTTTGGAAGAAGCTTGAAGACGCAGAGGACCTACGTAAGCGTCTTCGACAGTTGCCTGGCTATGGCGAAGAAAAAACTGAGATTTTTATTGCACTCTTGGGTAAAACATTTGGCATTCGACCAACTGGATGGAAGAAAGCCGCGGGCGTGTTTAGCGATGCCAAACCACGATCGGTTGCCGACATTTACTCACAAGCATCACTGCTCAAAGTGCGCGGCTTCAAGCAAATGCAACGCGCGCAAGACGTCGACAAACAGGACCGTCCTCGTCGTTAGGGTTATTGCATGACCGTTCTTGTCACCGGTGGCGCTGGCTACATCGGATCACATACTGTGCGTGCACTCGTTGCACAAGGCCATGACGTTGTCGTACTCGACTCGCTTGAACTTGGTCACAAAAGTCGGATTGGCAACGTGCCATTCGTCGAGGGCAACATCAGCGATGCAAAGATCATCGACAAGGTTTGTCGCAAGTTTGATGTTTCCGAAGTCATCCACTTTGCTGCTTACAAAGCGGTTGGTGAGTCGATGGAACAACCGTTGCGCTACTACAACAACAACGTTGCTGGCACGATCGCACTTGTGCGCGCACTCATGGCAAACGGTGTTGAAAAGATTGTCTTTTCGTCGTCGGCTGCTGTTTACGGCAACCCCGATCATGCTCCCGTCACTGAAGATGCGCCGCTACGACCCGAGAGCGTCTACGCCGAGACCAAGGCGATCGTGGAAAGATTTCTGGGGTCATGCGAATCAATCGGTTTGCGTTCCGTAAGCCTGCGCTACTTCAATGCGGCTGGTGCAAGCGCCGATGCAACCATCGGCGAAGACTGGTCGATGTCACAAAACCTGGTGCCTCTGGTGATGAAGGCTCTGCTCGGATTTAGCGGACCGCTCAATGTATTTGGCAACGATTACCCAACCCCCGATGGCACCTGCACACGCGACTACATCCACGTCGAAGACTTGGCTGTTGCACACATCAAGGCACTCGACTATCTCAACGGTGGCGGCAAGACCTTGGCATGCAACGTTGGAACCGGCATTGCCACATCAGTGCTTGAAGTAATCAGCATTGCGGAACAAGTAAGTGGACAAAAGGTTCCTCACATTATCTCGAGCAGAAGAGCAGGCGATCCAGTCTCTGTGTTTGCAGACCCAACGTTGGTGCGTGCATTACTCGGCTGGAAAGCTAACCATGATTTGCGCGACATTATTAGTAGCGCATGGAATTGGCACAGTTCGTCCGCTAAATAGATCTACCTACATCGCAGCGAGCGTGCGTTGCCGATCCAGCCAACCAAGCAAGATCGCCATCGCGCGAGGGTCATGCCGCAATCGATGACCCGCACCACTAATAATCTGCAGTTCGGCACTTCCATGTGCTTCGGCCAATACGCGTGAGTCCGCTGTCGGAACAATTTCATCGTCTGAACCGTGCATGAGAAAGAGTGGCCTCGGTGCAAACCTTCTTGCAGCATCAGCAGGTCTAAACCTGCGCAATTCTCGACCCCACTCTTCTGTTGAAGATGGAAATCCAGGATGACGAATGGTGCCTATCTCTCGAGCATGCTCAAGAAATCGGCGAGGCTGTTCTGCCCAGTCGTCAAAATCGGCTCGGGCACCAAGCAATGCACAACCATTCACTCGCGGGTCATCTGCGGCAACACAGAGCGCGAGCGCGCCGCCGGTGTTGTTGCCAACAAGCCAAATACCGCTCGGAGATGTCTCGGCCACCACGTGACTGATCGCAGCACGCAAGTCATCAACCCAGCCTTGCATCGAGAAATCACCCTCACTGGTGCCACAGCCGCGAAATGTAAACGTCATCGCGTTCCAACCAATTTCACTTGCAACTTGCT
>JBIKID010000050.1:0-12109 GCA_044361815.1 Ilumatobacteraceae bacterium
GGTGTACTAGTAGGATTGAAAGCCCCTATGAGTGCCTTTGTCGATGAAGCCCAATTAAACGTCCGCGGTGGCGACGGTGGTGCAGGCTGCGTCAGTTTTAGGCGTGAAGGCCCTGTTGCATTTGGCGGCCCAAACGGCGGCGATGGTGGCGACGGCGGTTCGGTATGGCTGGTTGCCGATCACAACGTTGCTTCGTTATTGGCTTTTCGAGATCATCCCCACAGACGGGCAGGCGATGGCGTCCACGGAATGGGCAAAGACTTGCACGGCCGCCGTGGCGAAGACATGATCATCAAGGTTCCTGAAGGCACCGTTGTGCGTGATATGTACACAGGCGAGATTTTGGCCGACTTGGCAGTTAACGGCACTCGTTGGCAATCCGCCAAAGGTGGCCAGGGTGGACGCGGTAATGCGCGCTTTTTGTCGAACCGCAGGCGCGCACCAAAATTTGCAGAGCAAGGCGAACACGGTAAAGACCGCTGGCTAAAACTTGAACTCAAACTGATGGCCGACGTAGCGCTTGTTGGTTTTCCAAATGCAGGAAAATCGACATTCATTAGTTCGGTCAGCGCAGCGAAACCAAAGATTGCTAACTATCCATTTACGACGCTGGAGCCACACCTTGGTGTTGTGCGTATGGGTGGGTCGAGCGAGTTCATCATCGCTGACATTCCAGGAATTATTGAAGGCGCCAGCGAGGGACGCGGTCTCGGGCATCAATTCTTGCGACACATTGAGCGCGCTCGAGTGTTGTGCGTGCTTGTAGATCTTGCGCCGATGGACGAAGTGTCCGCCGACGAACAAGAGCGAATTTTGTTACAAGAGTTGCAGGCCTATCAGCCAGAGTTGCTCGAGCGACCACGCCTCGTTGTCGGTACCAAAACAGATGCAGCAACCGACGAAGTGATGCTTGCATGGAAGGGTCAACGAATGTCGGCCGTGACTGGTGATGGGGTGCGACCAATTTTGGGAGCACTTGCCGAACTTGTGCAACGCGCACGCACACTTGTGCCTTCACAAGAATCTTCAGTAGTCATTCGCCCAGAGCCAGAAGGCACGCATATTGAGCGCATGGGCGACAACGAATTCAGATTGATCGGTCGAGACGTAGAGCGTTCGGTTGCGTTGAGTGACGTGACGACACCTGACGCACTTAACTACATTGATGAACGACTCAAGCGACTTGGTGTTGCGCGTCTCCTGTCGCGCGCAGGCGCAAGCGATGGAGCAGTTGTTCATATTGGGGCATTTAGTTTTGAGTACACACCGGAGACGTAGAGATGCGAATCGTTGTCAAAATTGGAACATCATCAGTAACTGATGAGCATGGCTCGATCAAGAACGAAGCAATTCGTGCGTTGTGCGAGCAAGTAGCGCGCGTACGTGGCGAAGGAAACGAAGTAATTGTCGTTACGTCTGGAGCCATAGCGGGTGGGGTGGGTGCGCTTGGTTTAACCCAGCGCCCAACTGATACGCAGACGCTGCAGGCTCTTGCCGCTGTTGGGCAAAGCCAGTTGATGAATAAATACAACGAGCATCTTGCCACGCATGGTTTGGTTGGTGCACAGGTGTTGTTGGTGCCAAACGATTTCATTGACCGTACGCAGTACCTGCATGCACGCCAGACTCTTGTGCGATTGCTTGAGTTGGGTTGCGTACCAATTATTAATGAAAACGACGCGATTGCAAGTGATGAGATTCGTTTTGGCGATAATGACCGCATCGCTGCTTTGGTGGCGCACAGCGTGAGCGCCGATGTGTTGGTGCTGCTGACCGACATTGCCGGCTTGTTTACTGCAGACCCAAGCATTGATGCATCAGCAACATTTATTGAGCAGGTTGCAGCAGATGACCCATTGTTGTCAGTGCGAGCTAGCGCAAGCAGCACCGCACGTGGGAGTGGAGGCATGTCGTCCAAGTTGTCGGCTGCTCGCATTGCTTCGTGGTCGGGTGTGCGAACAGTAATTGCTGACGCGACAAAGACCGATGTTGTGGTGCACGCGCTTGCTCAAACCCCAGGAGCAGGCACACAGTTTTTGCCACACAATCGCAACCTCTCCGCCCGCAAGTTGTGGATTGCTTTTGCTGCTCAGCAGAGTGGAGTGATTGTTGTTGATGCCGGCGCAAAGCAAGCTTTGATTGAGCGCAACACATCGTTGTTGCATGCCGGAGTAGCCGAGGTGCACGGAGATTTTTCGGAAGGCGACACAGTTGAAATTCAAGATATGAGTGGTGCTGTGTTTGCACGAGGCATGGTCAGCGTGAGTGCTGTGCACGCAAGCGCTGCAGCTGGCCGCAAGAGTGCCGAACTACCCGACGGCGTTGTGGCCGAGCTTGTTCACCGTGACGATTTGGTAGTTCTCGTCGACCAGTAATTTCGCAAGTGAGGCTCGCCGAGTAGTGCGAGCGCTGCAATGTACGTGACGCCACCAATGGTGATGCCGACGAGCACTCGAGTCAGTGCGGCAATTCCGGCGGCTGAACTATCTGAAGAGCCAATCATGTTGCTTCCAAATCTGACGGCTACAGCCATGACTACACCTGCAACGGTGATGCGCAGTATGTCGAAGGCAAGCCTGCTGAGTTGAATCGATTGGTTGTTTGACGCGAGAACAATCGTGGCGATGACTGCGCTGATGACATAGGCAATGGAGAAAGCGATACCAAGGCCAAGCACGTCAAAGCGATCCACGAGAACAATTGCGAGAACGATATTGATCGCGTTCTCAATGAGATTGATAAAAAATGGAGTGCGTGTGTTTTGCTTGGCGTAAAAGCCGCGCAATACAAACAGGTACACAGAAAAACCGGTGAGACCGAGCGCAAGTCCGCTGAGCGCCCTCGCGGTATTGACTGTTGCTTGGGATGAAAAGTTTCCGTGCTGCAAAACAAGACCGATGATGGGCTTGGAGAGAACAAACAAACCGAACGAAGCGGGGATCGTGAAAAGTGCGGTGAGCGTGATGCCGCGGCTGACTCGATCCGCGAATGCCGTGTGATCGTTGTTGGCGGCAAGTCGTGCAAGATCGGGGAGAAATGTGGTTGCAATGGACACGGCAAGAAGACCATGGGGGAGTTGAAACAAAACAAATGCTTTTGAATAGGCATCAACAAGACCACTACCAGGGGATGCAAGATTTTTGATGACTACCAAGGCCACTTGGTTGGCAACAACGTAGCCAAACGTCCATAAAGAAAGTTGGATCAACTTGCGTACTGCGGGGTGAGAGAAATGGGGGCTGAAGTGGAATGCAATGCCACTGCGATGCACCGCAACAACTTGAATAATTGCCATGACTGCGATGCCGACCGTTGTGCTGAGGCCAAGTTGCCACATCAACGTCGAGCCATCAAGTACATCGTTGATATCTGGATGCGAATTTGAGGCAATTGATAAGAGGAAAAGGATCGCGATGATATTGGCTGCTATCGGCGACCACGCTGCTGCAAAAAATCGCTTGCGAGCGTTGAGCAGCGCAGAACACAGCGCACTCACACCGTAGAAAAATATCTGTACGACAAAGATGCGCGTGAGTGCTGTGCCAGCGCTGCGAAATGCTTCAACATCAACGCCTGCAGCAGGGTGAATCGAAAACAGGTGAAAGATAGCTGGGGCTGCGACGATTGAAGCGATGGTGATGACGCCGAGCAAGAGAATTGAGACGCTGATGATGGCATCGGTGCCGTGCTGCGACTCACGCGTTTGTGTAGTGCTGCTCAGCAACGAAGTGAACAACGGCACAAGGCTGGCAGCAAGCAGCCCACCGATCAGTAACTCATAAATTGAATTAGGTGCATTGTTGGCAGCGTCAAACGCGTCGGCGAGCGCTGTCTGGCCGATGATCACCCCAAAAACGATGATTCGGGCAAGACCCGTGATTCGAGAGAGGGCTGTGCCTGTGGCAACAACGAAATTGGATCGACCAAGGCCAGGCATGTGTATTCATCGTAGATCGTCTGGCAGGAACGAGGAAGCGACCAAACGCTAGGGTTGCTCAAATGGAAAATCGATTTGAATCAGTTGAACAGGTCCGCGATGGACTGAAAAAGGTCCACTATCTGTCAGATGATGGCATTGCCGGCGTGGTCTTTCTTGCGCAGCGATTGGGCAAGCCAATTTTGGTTGAAGGTCCAGCAGGAACGGGAAAAACCCAGTTGGCAAAGAGTGTTGCTGAGATGTTGAACGCACGACTCATTCGCTTGCAGTGCTACGAAGGCTTGGACGAGTCGAAGGCGCTCTACGAGTGGAACTACAAAAAACAACTGCTCCGTATCCAGGCTGACAAGAACAGTGACTCATGGTCACAGGTACAAGACGACATCTTTAGCGAAGAGTTTTTGTTGACTCGTCCATTGCTTGAGGCAATTAGTAGCCCAGACCCCGTAGTACTTCTGATCGATGAAGTTGACCGTGTCGAGATTGAGACTGAGGCATTGCTGCTTGAAATTCTTTCTGAATACCAAGTCTCAATTCCAGAGTTGGGCACCATCACTGCGAAACAAATTCCAATGGTGTTTTTGACATCGAATAACACTCGTGAATTGTCGGAAGCACTGAAGCGACGTTGCTTGTTCTTGCATATCGACTATCCGGACATGGAGCGCGAAAAGGAAATTGTGCTTACAAAGGTTCCAGACATCACGCAGAACTTGGCCGACCAGATTGCTCGCATCGTTCGCAGTATTCGACAGCTCGACTTGAAGAAGGCACCATCAGTAAGCGAGACCCTGGACTGGGCGCGCACATTGATGCTGATGGGCATCGAAAACATTGACGCCCAGGAAGCGAAAGACACATTGCACATCTTGCTTAAGTACCAGACTGACATCACGAAGGCAGCCAAGGAACTGTCGGTCGACAAGTAAGGCAAAACAATATGACCGTGCTCGATTTGATGTCGGGTTTCATTGCTGAATTACGAAAAGCGGGTTTGCCTGTCAGTTTGACGGAAAACCTGGATGCAATGGAAGCCGTCAAGGAGATCCCTATTGAGGATCGCCAGGCATTTAAATATGCATTGGCTGCAACTCTTGTCAAGAGCAATTCGCACTGGCGCGCATTTGAAACCATCTTTGAGGTGTACTTCTCGTTGCGCGGACCAGAACACCAAATTCCTAGTGAGATGACTGACGCCGAAGCAGAGCTGTGGCGCGAAGAACAAGAGATGCAACAGCAAGGTGAAGGCGCTGCGGGAAGCGGCGGCGGGATGGATTCGCTCACTCCCGAAGAAATTGCGCAGATGTTGATGCAGGCATTGATGAACGGCGATCAGGCAATGATGCGAGCACTTGCTCGCCAGTCTGTGCAGCGTTTTGCGGGAATGGAACCTGGACGCCCGGTGGGCGGAACGTATTACCTGTATCGAACGCTGCGAAACCTTGATCTTGACAACATGCTCGACAAATTGATGGAAGCAAACCGCGAGCAGGCAGCGCAGGATCTCACAAAACTTGAAGAGCGTCTTGAAAAAGATGAGTTTGAGAGCAGGATTGAGCAATTTAAGCAAGAGGTAGAAGCAGAAATTCGTCGGCGACTTGTGGCCGATCGGGGTGCAGAGGCGATGGCGAAGACTTTGCGTAAACCATTGCCAGAAGATGTCGAATTTATGCATGCCAACAAAGAAGAGATGCAGAGTTTGAAGAAGGCGCTGCAACCTCTCACTCGCAAGTTGGCAGCAAAACTGGCACGCAAACGTCGACATGGTCGTCGGGGCCCACTCGATTTTCGTGCAACAGTTCGGAGTTCACTGAGTTACGGAGGAGTGCCCGCTGATCCAAAGTTCAAGTATCCGCGCCCATCCAAGCCTGAGCTGATGGTCGTTGCCGACATCTCGGGCAGTGTCGCCGCTTTCGCCCGATTTACCTTGATGTTGGTCTATGCGATTCAGGGACAATTTTCGAAAGTGCGATCGTTTGTGTTTATTGACGGCATCGATGAAGTGACCGATTACTTCAAATCAAATGTTGACATTAGCGATGCCATCCATCGGGTGAACACCGAAGCTGATGTGGTGTGGGTCGATGGGCACAGTGACTACGGCCATGCGTTTGAAGTTTTTTGGGAGCGATATGGAAAAGACATCAATCCAAAAACGACAATTTTGCTATTGGGTGACGCACGCAACAACTATCACGCATCATCTGCTTGGGTGATTAAGGAAATGCAAAAGCGTGGACGCCACGTATATTGGCTGAACCCAGAGCCTCGAAGTTATTGGAACACCGGCGACTCGATCGTTGGAGAGTACGGAAATTTCACGGATGGTGTATACGAGTGTCGCAACCTAAGGCAACTCGAAGCGTTTGTGGAAAAGCTCGCGTGAGTTTGACAAGAATAATTTTGGTTCGCCATGGCGAATCAGTTGTCACGGTTAATCGAGTGCTGGGTGGCCCGCGTTCGTGTACCGGATTATCCCCATTAGGCGAAGTGCAAGCCGCTGCACTGCGCGAACGTCTTTCGTCGACCAAAGAAATTGTTCCTGATGTGTTGTATTCGAGTGCATACCCACGAGCACTGGAGACGGCACAGATTATTGCGCCAGCATTTACTGGGCTCGAGATCAATGTTGAGCCTGGATTTGGCGAACATGATCCTGGTCCGCAGTGTGACGGCATGACGTATGTTGAATTCATTGCCAAGTACGGGAATCCAAACTGGGGCGGAGATCCCAATGCGGTGTTTTTCCCGGGCGGCGAGACGATTGCACAATTTCATTCACGTGTGGCTGCTGCGTTCGACAAAGTGGTGAAAGAGCACTACGAGAAGACAATTGTTGTTGCGTGTCACGGCGGTGTGGTGGACGCGGTGATTCGCAGACACTTGAAGACCCCGCAAACGGGGGCATTTGAGATGCGAACCAAAAATTGTTCACTGACCGAGTTCGTCGAGATCCGGGCAGACCATTGGGCGTTGTTGCGTTACAACGATCATGCGCATCTTCAAGGTTTGCCAGTCGCAACAAATATTGACTAAAAGTTTGCGCCAGCGATTAAGAATGTAGCTGTGGCAATACTTCGCCAGAACAAACAGAAGACTAAACGACCAAAAGTTGTGGTCGTTGGTGCGGGATCCGCTGGAGCTGTAATCGCTGCGCGTTTATCGCAGAACCAAGATGTTGATGTGCTGTTGCTTGAATCTGGACCAGAGATCACGGTTGCGTTAGAGGCGAGTGGGACACGGAGCGCAAATTTCGTGGACGCGCTAGAAGTTGAAAATCGAAACTTGCGCATACCTGTACGTCGCACTGTGAGTCAGGACATCAGTGAATACGTGCGGGGCACGGGCACTGGTGGAAGCTCGTCGGTCAATGCGATGGTTGGTATGTGGGGGATGGCAAGCGACTACGACAGGTGGGAACGCGACTTGGGTTGCGAAGGTTGGTCGTGGCGAGATGTTGCACCTGTGTTTGCAAACTTGCCCATTCCTCTCTTGACCACGCTTCCGAACGAGTGGGGAGATGTGGACCGCGCACTTGTGGATGCCACAACAGATATGGGATTTGAACGGCGCGATGATTTGAGCACAGCGCCACTCGCTGGTCATGGAGTTGGAGCGGTATCGCTAACGATTGTTAACGGACGACGTGCATCGGTCAACTACGTGTATCTCGAACCAGCGAGATCCAGGTCCAACTTAGAGATTCGTGGATACTCGGCGGTTGACAGACTGAATATGAGTGGAAAAAACGTAGTTGGAGTTCGCTTGATGGATGGCACCGATATTGATGCCGACGCTGTGGTGGTGTGCGCAGGAGCCATCTCGACGCCACAGATTTTATTGCGCACCAACATACAGCGAAGTGGAATTGGACAAGGCGTAAAGGATCATCCTGCAGTTGCGTTTACCCTTGCGTTGAAAAAGCCAAGCGAGGCTCGATACGCAATATCAGCGTTGCTGCGAACCACATCAACGACGACTGGCAGGCAAAAGGACGACAGCCAATCGGAACAGGGCGATATCCATATATTGCCTCTCAATCACACAACTGCACACGACAACATGCACGGTGCAATGTTTGCGGCAGTGATGCGCGTGCACTCGACGGGCAGCATCACAGACACGAAGATAGATCTCAACCTGCTGAGCGACGAGCGCGATATGTGCGCGATGTCAGAAGCAACGTCCATGCTCGCAACCATGATCGCGAGTCGATCAATGACCAGTATCGCTACCTCGGTGGGCGTTGGTCCGACTAAGGACAACATGCAGGATTGGTTGCTCGGCAACGTTGGGTCGTATTCGCATATTGGATGCTCGAGCAAAATGGGTGCGGTCACGAACGAAGATGCAGTAGTTGATACGAGCGGCAAAGTAATTGGTTATAGCCAAGTGTGGGTCTGTGATGCCTCAATTTTCCCCGACTTGCCAACTGGCAACACGCATCTCCCCGTGGTGATGATGGCGGAGCGAATCGCGCAACGAATTAGTGAGAGTCTGCTGCCCAGTTGAGACTGCGTTGCACGGCACGACTCCATAAGGCGTATTCACTCGCGGTGCTTGGTGTTGGTTCTGGTGTGAACGTGCGGTCGAGTTGCCACGACTCGGTGATTGATTGCAGTGTTGGCCAGACACCTTCAGCCAAGCCAGCCAGGTAAGCAGCACCGAGTGCTGTTGTTTCCAAATCTTTTGGTCGCACTACGGTGACCCCAAGTTGGTCGGCTTGCATTTGCAGCATCATGTCCATGACGGCAGCACCGCCATCGACACGCATGTCGATAAGGGGAACTCCTGTTGCTTGGACCATTGCCTCAACTACATCACGAGTTTGAAATGTCATTGACTGAACAACCGCACGAGCGATATGTGCACGGTTGGTGCCACGGGTGATACCGCAGATGATGCCTCGCGCATGTGGGTCCCACCACGGACTACCAAGACCGGTAAATGCCGGCACAACAACAACTCCGCCACTATCTGCAACTGAGGCTGCAAGTGGTCCGACTTGTGCAGCATTGTCAATGATGTTGAGACCATCACGTAACCATTGGATTGCGCTTCCTGTGACGAATATTGAACCCTCTAGTGCATACGTTGGTTTGCCAGACCCAAGATCCCATGCAACGGTGGTGAGCATGCCATCGGTTGGTGGCGGGCACTCCTTGCCCACGTTCATCAGAATGAAACTGCCAGTGCCGTATGTGTTTTTACTGCTACCGATGTCGAAACATGCTTGACCGAACAGAGCGGCTTGTTGATCGCCGGCGATACCCGAGATAGGTATGTCGCCCGGAATATGGATATCGATATTGCTGGTGTTGTCAGCAGTACTTGTGAAGCTCTGTGTGACGCCACATCTACCGCTGGAAGGAACAACGGTTGGCAGGGAAGCGAGCGGCACATCAAAGGTGTTGCACAACTGCTCACTCCAATGCATGTTGTTGATATCGAACAACATGGTTCGACTTGCGTTTGATGGGTCGGTGACAAAGGATTTTGCTCCGGTGAGGTTCCAAATAATCCATGCATCGATGGTTCCGATAGCAAGGTCGGCAGTTTTTGGGATCTGACCGTTTTGGATCATCCACTGCACTTTGGATCCAGAAAAATACGGATCTAGTACGAGTCCGGTAGTGGTGCGAACTGTGGCGAGCATTGGCTGCAACTCGGCGCATCGATCGGCTGTGCGACGGTCTTGCCAAACGATTGCTCGACCAAAAGGAAACCCAGTAGATTTGTCCCATGCGACGATGGTTTCGCGTTGGTTAGTAATACCGATCGTTGCGATGCGTGCATTAGGCAGAGTGCTCAGCCGAGCAATCACCTCACTCAGTGTTTGGCGTACAGCGAGCATGATTTCGAGAGCGTCGTGTTCGACCCAGCCCGGTTGCGGAAAATATTGCGGAAATTCAACATAGCTCGAGACTGATGCGCGACCATCTGTAAATATTGCACGTGTACGAACTCCGGTAGTGCCGGCATCGATGGCGATGACGACGCTCATCTGATTACTTACCGTTCAACTCGGATTGACGCGAAGGATCGATGTCGCGTGGGAACTGCTCGGTGTGAATGCCGCAGGATGAAAGCATTGCCGCAATAATCAAAATGAGGCCAAGTGAGAGTTTGAAAGAAGATTTCATGAGATGGTCTCGGTGCTGGAATGCAGAACGGTGGCTGGCTGGTCTTGTGTGAAGACATCCAGATCAACAATAAATCTTGCACCACGAATTCCATCGAGTCTATTTTCTGCCCAGATACTTCCAGAGTGCAGCGCAATATGTTCGGCCGCTAGGGCAAGACCGAGTCCGGCGCCTTCAGACCCGGCACGTTGCCCCGCAGACCCACCTCGAGAAAAGCGCTCGAAGATCTTTTCTTCTTCGCCATCTATCAAACCGCTTCCATCATCTTCGACAATTACCCATACGCGCGATTTGGTCGGATCGTCGTCGGCAAACTGAATAATGATCTTTGGTTTACCGCCACTATGGATGCGTGCATTATCAATCAGGTTGGCAAACACGCGGGCAAGTCGACGTTTGTCACCTTGCACAAGGATCTGATCGGTCCCTGCGGCGAAGATGACATCTGTGCGGGGGAGTGAACTGACGGCAATCGCTTGGCGAACGAATTCGAGTAGGGCAAGTGGTTCATTGATCAATCGAATAGCGCCTGCGTCGAAGCGTGAGATCTCGAGTAGGTCTTCAACAAGTCCTTGAAAGCGAGCGACATCACCAATGAGCAAGTCGAGAGCGGCCTGCGAGCGCTCGGGGAGCTCGTCGCGGCGCGAATGCATAACTTGAGCCGAAGCAGCGAGTGTCATGAGTGGCGATCGCAATTCATGACTGACGTCAGATGTAAATCGTGCATCGCGTTCGACTCGGGTTTGCAACGTTGCGACCATGTCGTTGAATGCTGTCGCGAGCATTTCTAGATCGCGATCGCGAGTCGTTTCTAGCCTGGTGTCAAAACGTCCCTCGGCGATTGCGCTAGCGGCTTGGGCTGCTTGCACGAGTGGGCGCACGGTTCGGCCGGATACAAGGAGTCCGAGACCAATACCGACAGCGGTGGTGATGGCACCTGAAAGCATGAGAGCAATAAAAACACTGCGTAATGCGTTTTGGGTCTCGCGAAGACTCTCAAGCTCAAAATAAAAAGCATTGGCTTTCTCGAGCGGAATCCCAACTAATAGCGCTGCGTAAACACCGTGATCAATGATCATGTTTGCGGCCTTGAGGTCTGTGACCACCCGAGTTTTCAATGCTGTCGGAATATCCGCTTGCGTGAAACCGTTGGAGTTGCTTGTCCAAACTCCGCCGCTGAAGAGTAATCGCTGTGCAGAACCAAACTGTTCGAGTGCACCAATCATGTCATCGGGGTTAATGAGTAGATCATTTTGTACTCGCTTGGCGTTGGCAAATGCCTGATTGATTTCTGCTGTCTCGCGCTGCTGGACAAAACTGCTGCGCGTAAAACTATATGTCGTGATGGCCAATACGCCAGAAAGAATCATGGCTCCAGCACCGAATGAAATAAGGATGCGATGACGTAAACCAATTCGGCGAGGTAGTAGCGCTCGTGCTGTATTGCGAATGATTCGGCGAGCTCGTGTGCGCCTATAACGAGGTGGTCGCGCGAGTGTGGAGGTGTCGGTCACGACTGCAAGCGATAGCCAAGCCCGCGAACTGTCACTACGTGTGTCGGTTCGGCAGGATCTACTTCAACTTTCATACGCAGGCGACGAATGTGAACATCGACCAGTCGTCCATCACCGAAGTATCCGTGACCCCAAACTTTGTCCAGCAAAACTTCACGGCTAAACACGCCGTTTGGGTCGTGGGCCAATTCACACAGCAAGCGAAACTCGGTTTTTGTGAGCGGAACATCTTTGCCAGCGAGCGTTACTTTTCCCTCGTCAGGGATTATTTCGAGATTTCCGAACACAAGTTTTGAATGGCCGGGTGCAGATGGACGCACACGTCTGAGTAGTGCGCGAATGCGAGCAGAGAGTTCTTTTGGCGCAAAAGGCTTGGTGAGATAATCGTCTGCTCCGGCCTCGAGCCCCGCGACAACATCATGAGTGTCGATACGAGCAGTGACCATGACGATTGGAACATCACTCAATTTGCGAATCGTGCGACACAATTCGAAACCATCAATGCCAGGAAGCAT
>JBIKID010000114.1:0-3628 GCA_044361815.1 Ilumatobacteraceae bacterium
CACCGTTGTTGCAAGCCGCAAACTTCAACCAGACACCAAACCCATCAAAGGCACCTTGGTACTTCTTGGGGTTGCAAGAGTTGCTCACCATGTTTCATCCGATGATTGCAGGTGTGACGCTTCCTGGTGTGGCGCTCGTTGCATTGATCCTTACTCCGTATATGGATCGCAATCCATCCAACAAGCCAGAGGATCGCAAATTCCTCACCAGTATTTTTACGGTCCACCTGATGTTTTGGGCAGTGCTCGTCATCATCGGTTCGTTCTTCCGCGGTCCTGGCTTCCTCTTCACGTTTCCATGGCGTGAAGGAATCTTTTTCGAACTCTAAGGCGACACATATATATGAACACCACCACCATCATCACCCTCGCAGTCGCAGTACTCATCGTGCTCGGGCTAGCGCTCGTACTTACTTCGGTTAAGCGCAACGATGCACGCGGTGTTGGCACGCTCAAGCGTGAAACCCGTCGTAAAGATGTGGGCAAAGTAAATCCAGACGAAGTATCTGGTCGCGCAATTGAGCGCGCTGCAGTGGCTGCTCGCAATACCGCCATTGCCACACGACCAAGCGCAGATGTTGAACCATGGTCTCCACCAGACGCTGAAGCAGTTGGTGTGGCTCGACGTCAGTTCCTGAATCGCGCAACTGGCTCATTATTGGGCGCAAGTCTCGGCGCTTTCGGTGCATCACTTATTGCATTTTTGTGGACAAGTTCATCCGGTGGATTTGGTTCCAAAATCAATATTGGCAACTTGGACACAGTTATCGGTCAGATCCGTGCCAACAAAGGTTTCTACTATGTCCCTCAAGCCCGCGCGTGGGTAACTGAGTATCCAAAAGAAGGTTTATCAAAAGCCAAGGTGGCCTACGGTGCGCAAGCGGCTGTGTATGGCGGCATGGAAGCCGGAATTATTGCCTTATACCAAAAGTGCCCTCACTTGGGTTGTCGAGTTCCAAACTGCGTGAGCTCACAGTGGTTTGAGTGCCCATGTCACGGATCGCAATACAACATAGTTGGCGAAAAAAAGGGTGGACCTGCTCCTCGCGGCATGGATCGCTTTGGTGTATCTGTTGCCAATGACATTGTCGTCGTAGACACAGGATCTGTTTTCGGTGGGCCACCAATTGGCACCAACACCACCGGTCAAGAAGCTGAAGGTCCGCACTGTGTCGGCACTGCAGGGAGCCACTAATGATCGCGGTCGTTACATCAAATATTGCATGGATCATTTTGGTGATCGCTGTCGGTGGCTGGATTGTCTACGGACTCACCAACATTCGTCGCAGTCGCGCAGAAATCGGATCCGAAATTACGCTTGCCGCAAACCGCAAGCAGTATTACGACGATGAGGTTCTTGAGGGAAAGAAGATCGAGCGCACTCAGTTGGTTGGACTTCTGTTTTTGGTTGTAGTGACCATCAGCTTGCCGTTGTATTGGATCCTCGAACCAGGTCGCCAATCTGGCGCAATTGTGCAATGGGATCACCAATTTGATACGTGGGGTGGCAGATTGTTTGCTACAACCGCAGACGGTGGCTATAACTGCGCAGGTTGTCACGGTGGCATGAAGGGCCCCGGTGGTGCTGCTGCATATTCCATCACTGATACAAAAACTGGTGAAGTAAAAGAAGTCAGCTGGAAAGCCCCAGCGATCAACACTGTTTATTACCGCTACAGCGAAGAAGAAGTTCGCTTCATTCTCAACTACGGCCGTCCGTTTTCACCGATGTCACCTTGGGGTCTAGTCGGTGGTGGTCCATTGAACGAACAACAAATTCAGACGTTGCTGACATATTTGAAGGGCATTCAGATTCCTCGTGAAGACTGTCGTTTGATAACCGATGATCCGTTGACTTGCGATGGTGGTCATTTGCCAAAGGCAATGCAAGACGAAATCCAGGCAGAAGCCGAACGATTGGTTGCTGCGGGTACATACAAGACTGTCGGTGAAGCATTGTTTAATTTGGATTTGGGTAGCGGAAACTATTCATGCGCTCGCTGCCACACAAAGGGCTATTCATATGGCGATCCACAAATCACGGGTGGAGGCGCTTTCGGGCCAAACCTCACAGGTGGCTCTGCCGTTCGCCAGTTTCCACAAAAATCCGACATGGTTGCCTTTATCAATGGTGGCAGTGAATACGGAAAGCGTTATGGCGAGCAAGGCCAGGGCAGTGGTCGTATGCCAGCATTCGGTTCAACGCTCACTGAATCACAAATATCTGCAATTGTCGACTATGTGAGAGGTCTCTAAATGTTGTCAACACTTTTTGCAGTGAACTGGCAGCCAGAATTACGCGGCATTGTCGTCGTACTTATTTCTGTTGTTGTGTTGATCGGCGGAACATATTTGGTAGTTGGTACCAACTTAGGTGCACGACTTGGTTTCTTGGTCGTGCTTGCAGCCTTCTTCGGCTGGATGGCGACCATGGGTGCTATTTGGTGGACATACGGCATTGGTCTCAATGGTCCTGCGCCATTTTGGTTTCCAGCCGAGCCCATCACGATTGTGCGCGACCCAGCATTATTGGTTGGCGCAGAAATTCTTCAGACAACACCGGCACTAAGTAATGATCCAGCCGCAAATGCCGCATCGGTGGCAACCGAACTTCAAGCAGAGGGCTGGAATTTGCTGGACGAAGCCGACCCACAGCGTGGTCAAGCAGTCGCTGCTTCAGATGGAATTTTGCAAATTGAAGCAGAAGAGTTTCCTGCCGGTTCATATCTGTCGGTTGCTGTGTACGACCGTGGTGGTGAGCGTTGGCCAAAGATCAATGATTCACTTGACTTCTTGGCGTTCTTTCACAAGCCGAGGTATGCATTGGTTGAAGTTGCACCAGTTGTGCCGCAACGTGTTGAGCCAGGTCGAGCACCTGCACGACCAGTCATTGACACTGCGCAACCACATCGTTATGTGCACATGTTGCGTGACCTTGGCGCAAAGCGTCAACCTGCGGTGTTGATTACTTTGGGCTCAGGATTGATCTTCTTGATGTTGTGCTGGCTGCTCCATCGTCGCGACTTGCAGTTGCGAATAAATATGAGCAGCAAAACACTGCCTGTAAAGGAATAGCCACGTCGTGGGCCAGTATCTTCCAATCGTCGTCTTAATGGCACTTGCCATCATCTTTGGCGCTTTGAGTTCTGTCGCATCAATGTTGCTTGCACCACGTCGCCCAAACAGTGCAAAGTCGGCACCATACGAGTGTGGAATTGTGCCGGGTCGCGAAGCACCAGAGCGCTTTCCGGTGAGCTTCTACATCATCGCGATGTTGTTCATCATGTTTGATATCGAAATCATTTTTGCTTATCCATACGCAGTGAGTCGTCAAGCACTTGGCTCGTATGCATTTTTTGAGATGCTTGCATTTAGCGCTGTGTTTTTTATTGCATTCGTGTATGCGATTGCGCGCGGTGCACTTGACTGGGGCCCGATCAAGAAAGCAGTTCGACTTGATTTGGGCAACAATGATGAGATGAAGTCATCAAGCCGCACCGTGTTGAGCACGGTTCGTCGAGTTGGTTTTGAAGGTCGCGAAGACGACAACGGGGCAGCGGCCTGATGGGTCTCGTGCGCAACGTCATGGACGACGGCCTTGGTGGGCTTGAGCACAACTTTTTGACTG
>JBIKID010000051.1:0-11979 GCA_044361815.1 Ilumatobacteraceae bacterium
TTGCTGCTGGTTTCATTGTGCTCACCGGCATGTATCTCACTTGGTACTGGTATGTCGCAGTATCCGAACGTTCATCGGCTGGCAATGTCACCCAAAATATTGAGGGTTGGCAATCATCTGTTGCCAACTTTTTGCAACGCCAAGGTGCATGGCGACTCGGTTTGGTGTTCATTGTTGTTGTCGGCGGAGCCATCTTGGTCAATCAATTGCGATCACGAAGCAGCACGTCTCAGTAATGCTCGCCGACCTACTTGCGCATCCCGATGTCGAAGAGTCGAGCGTTCTGCGCAGCAAGTTTGGTTTTATGGCCTTTCATGGCGGCGGCTTAGAAGAACAAACAGACGTCATTGCGCAGGCCGCAGCCGAACAATCAGGTGCTTCGTATTACGGCATTCACCAACCCAAGGCTCTCAAGTGGCATATCCCCTCGCATCAAATTGATCCAGATCATTCACCTGTTCTTGCAACATTTTTGGATCACGTTGATTTCGTCATCACCATTCACGGCTATGGCCGCAAAGGTTTATTCACGACATTGTTGCTGGGTGGTCAAAACCGAGAGCTTGCCACACACGTTGCCGGGCACCTGCGCACCGCATTGCCTGCATACGAAATCGAAGATGACCTCGCCAATATTCCTTCTGACCTGGCTGGTCAACACGCAGACAATCCGGTTAATCGCGTGCGCAATCGTGGAGTTCAGATCGAGCTTCCACCACGCGTGCGTGGCTCGAGCCCACTGTGGTGGGATTGGGAAGGCCCGCACCTCACCCCGCACACGCTGTCTCTGATCACTGGACTCGTGAGTTCAGTAAATACCTGGAGCAAGTAGGTCTTTAGCCAGCCCGTACTGGACGAACGTTCGCATAGCTGTTCTTGTCAGTTTCCAGCGGCTCAGACGGATCCAACTTTCTAGTCCATGCTTGTGTAACGCTCGCCTCAGAAGAACTCCAATACCTCGGGGCGTTCATACCGAAAGCCGACTTGTTCGCCCACAACTGGTCGAGTTCGTCTTTCGATGGCAAAAACCAATCAGTTTTAGAGTTGTTTTCGTATACCCAAGCAAGTCCAGCTGCATAATCCGATGTCCTCTCACCGCCCGTTGTTGTGAGAAGTGCATATATTTGGTTGGTGTTTGCCATACCCTTACCAATAGCTGCCGACGCTGTGCGGCTTGCTGTTTGTGCAGATGAGTTGCCTGTATAAACACTGTTTGACTGGCAGTCATTTCCAATATCTCCAATTATGTCGTAGCAATAAGGACCTGCAGTTGCCCACAGGCTGGAAGAAACGCCAATCATGGGGGTATCTCTTGGTGCAGCTTCAAGATAATGGCAGTTGGTGCCACAGTCTGAACCAGTTGACGTGAATGCGGTTGCCGAGTAGTAAAACACGATGCCACCACCAGCACCTGTATCCACTCCTACGGTGCATGGACCACCAGCGGCACATGACAACGGCACTGCAGTTGTTGTAGTAGTCGGGGCAACTGTTGTTGTAGTAGTCGGGGCAACTGTTGTTGTAGTAGTCGGGGCAACTGTTGTTGTAGTAGTCGGGGCAACCGTTGTTGTAGTCGTTGCCACGGCTGCGACTGAGCGAATCCAAGTCTGTCGATTACCTGATGCACACGCCTTTGTCACTGACCAACGCAATACACCAGACTTGCCATCGGCGCACAACAACAACACTTTGTTAACTGGAACCGAGCGCAATGGTGCAGCACAACCTGATGTAGGTGCAATGGAAATTGCTCGTTTTTGAGATGACCCAACTACCGGTGACGAATTCCAGCACAGCAATGGAGCAGATTTTGTTGCTGACCAAACCTGCTTACCACCAACACACTTGGCGCTGGAAGCCAGACGACTTGCCACACCTGACGAAGGATTTACACACACCGCCACTGGATCTGGCAAACGTCTGGCTTCAGCCACACCACCAGCCCACAACACACCCGCCAACAACGAAACTGCAATACCCACGCGACTCAAACGATTCATTGCTCTGTCCTGTCCTGTCCTGGAACAACCAAACACCCTATGTGAGAGTTATCCCCAACAATTAAGCCAACAGACTGGTAATCAGCAATAACCGAGAGTCTTTAGGGAGCGAGACGCTCGATGCTCCAAACATTCGACTCAATGGTCGCTCGCGAGTATCTAAAACGATCGTGCAAGCGGCTTGGTCGGCCTTGCCAAAACTCGAAAGCGACTGGTTCAATTACCCAACCGCCCCACATAGGTGGCCGAGGCACATCGGCGCCTTCAAATTGCTTTCGATATTGCTCGAGGCGTTCAGCCAACACCGATCGATCGCTGATTACTTGAGATTGTGGAGAAGCCCACGCACCGAGTTGTGAATCGCGAGGTCTTGATGCAAAATATTCGTCACTTTGTGCTTCCGCAAGTCGGCGTACCGATCCGCGCACACGTGCCTGACGCTGCAAGTCGAGCCAAGAAAAAACCGCTGCCGCAACTGGATGCGATTCAAGTTGTTCGCTCTTGCCGCTTGTGTAGTTGGTATAAAAAACCAAACCGTTTGCATCAACTTGACGTGCAAGAACGATGCGAGCATCGGGAATGCCGTCATCTGCAATTGTCGCCACCGACATTGCGTTTGGTTCTGCTACTCCAGCAGATGCAGCCTGTTCATACCAAGTGTTCCACTGCACAAATGGATCATTGTGCAAATCATTGCGATCAAGCCCTGCGCTTTCGTATTGAATACGGCGATCACGGAGCGACATGACAGCCAATCAGCCAGTTACTTGGGTGAAATGCGCGTGATGCCGCGCATGTAGGGGTGCAATGCTTCGGGAATTATCACCGAGCCATCTTGCTGACGATTGTTTTCAATAATTGCCGCCCACACTCGTGGCACTGCGAGAGCTGATGCATTTAACGTGTGCGTCATTTCGGTTCCCTTTAGGCCCGTGCGCTTAAAACGAATGTCTGCGCGGCGCGCTTGGTAATCACTAAACCAACTGATGGAACTCACTTCGAGCCACGAGTCTCCACCAGGCACATAGACCTCAACATCGAAACTGCGGTGATGGCTTTGACCCAAGTCGCCTGTACAGATTTCGATAATGCGATACGGCAAGCCGAGCACAGCGATTGTTCCTTCTACTCGGCGCACAAGCTCTTGCAACATCTCGGGTGCTTGCTCGGGCGTAGTCACTGACAAGATTTCTACCTTGTCGAATTCGTGAGTGCGCAACATGCCGCGTGTGTCACGGCCAGCAGATCCGGCCTCGCGCCGGTAACACGATGTGTGCGCCATGTAACGCACGGGAAGCATTGCTTCGTCGAGTACTTCGCCTGCATGAATCGATGTCAATGAAGACTCGGCGGTTGGAATACACCAGAGATCGTCGCGCTCAATTGCATAGGCGTCGTCGGCAAACTTTGGCAGTTGGCCGGTTGCAGTAAGAGTTGCCGTAGTAACAAGAGATGGCGGACGGATTTCTTCGAATGCATCTGCGTTTCGGTCGAGTGCAAGTTGGCAAAGTGCGCGAGCCAACGTTGCCCCTGCTCCGCGTTGCATCGTAAACATTGCACCGCTGATCTTGACGGCGCGCTCATTGTCGAGAATGCCCAAAGCAGTCGCTGTCTCCCAGTGGGGCACGCGCTGGTAGTCGGGAAACGATGCGGGCATATTGATAGGCCCGGTGATCGTTGGATTCTCGTGGTCGCCTGCACCGTCAACCGCGTCGGGATGTGGCGTATTTGGAATACGCAGCAGCACATCGCGCAGAGATTCGGTGAGTTGGTCGAACTCGACAACAAGTGCCTGTTCGGCATCACCCATCGCACGACTTTGGGCCATCAGAGCCTCGGCTGCATCGTTGTCACCCGAGCGACGAAGGGCGCCAACCTGTTTCGAGAGGTCATTTACTTTGGCTCGAGTGCTATCTCGTTCGGTTGTGATGTCACGCAATCTGGCATCGAGGGTCTCGGCCTCTTGCAGCTGGTCAAGAAGTTCGGGCTTATGTCGTCGCGCCAACAAGGCACGGACCATCTCGGGGTCATTTCGCAAAAGTCGAACGTCAATCACTGAGAATTCACTTTAGCGTTGCGGCGTGGTGCAACGGGTCTGATTTGCGTACGCTGATATGCGTGAGCACTACATCTACAACGACTGGCGATGCCGCCGTACAAGTAGACCAGTTGGTGATGCGCTACGGAGCGGTTACTGCTGTTGAGCATGTCTCGTTTAATGCACACGCAGGTCGGGTCACAGTCATTCTTGGACCAAACGGCGCGGGTAAGACGTCGACTATTGAGGCGTGCGAAGGCTTTCGATCAGTTACGTCGGGCTCGGTTCGTGTGTTGGGTCTCGACCCACAACGCGACCGCAAGCAACTGAACAAGCGCATTGGTGTGATGTTGCAAGATGGTGGTATCTACCCAACTGCTCGCGTTGGCGAGATCGTTGCCCATTACTGCAGCCTCTACGGCAAAGGTGTTGTTGCCTCCGAAGTGATTAAGACCGTTGGTCTTGAGCACCGCAACAAGAGCACATGGAAAAAGCTCTCGGGTGGCGAGCAACAGCGTTTGTCGCTTGCACTGGCGCTCACTGCACGACCAGAGGTCGCATTTTTGGACGAACCAACTTCTGGTGTTGATGTAAACGGGCGCGACATGATTCGAAACGTCATCAAGGACTTGTCGTCATCTGGTTGTGCTGTTGTGCTTGCAACACACGAACTGGATGAAGCCGAACGTTGCGCCGATGACGTAGTCATTTTTCATGAAGCCAAAATTGTTGCCAATGGTTCACTCGAATCGATTCGTTCGCAGAGTTACGAAATTCGTTTTCGTTCAGGTATCGCATTTGATGTCGCAGCCCTGGCAAAGTACCTCGACTTCCCTATTCAAAACATGGGTGACGAATACGTCATCACCGGTACAGCCGATGCCGCAGTGATTGGCAAGTTTTCTGAATGGATGTCATTCCATGGTGCCGACATCCGTGATCTACGCGCGGGTGCACAACGCCTTGAGGACATCTTTCGACGCCTCACCACGGGCGGTGTGCAATGAGAATTTTGTTTGCCCAACTTCGCTCCGAAATTCGGGTGATTGCACGCAATGCCGAACAGCTGCTGGTAATTATCGGAATTCCAGCAGCACTACTCGTCTTTTTTAGTCAAGTAGATGTGTTGCCAACCAATGGGCAGACGCCTGTTGATTTCTTACTGCCGGGCATTTTTGCACTCGCCATCATGTCCACAGCCATGGTCAGCCTTGGTATTGCCACTGGTTTTGAACGCTCGTATTCGGTGCTCAAGCGCCTTGGTGCAACACCACTTGGCACAGGTCGATTGATTATCGCCAAAAGCCTTGCCGTTGTGCTGATTGAAACACTTCAGTTAGTGGTGCTGTACTCAATTGCAGTCATGCTTGGCAAGGATGCAGATATTGCCAATGCAGTACTCCTTGTTGCGGCACTCTTTGCCGGCACTATGGCTTTCGCGGGAATTGGTTTATTGATGGCCGGCACCCTGCGCGCCGAAATCAACTTGGCCGCTCAAAATGGTTTGTATCTCGTGTTGCTCTTGCTAGGCGGAGTCATTTTTCCACTCGACGAACTCCCTGAGCCTTTGCAGAATGCAGGCAAGCTACTTCCATCAGGCGCATTGGCCGACGTACTTCGCGGTGCTATCACCGACACTGCGGCATATGGCCAGAATGCTTGGATAGTGCTTGCATGTTGGGCGCTACTGGCGCCGCTTACAGCCGCAAAGTTTTTTCGCTGGAGTTGACGTCAGACTTACTTTGATTCTTTTGAGTAACTCGCCTCAGCAAAGAACCGACCGATAAATCGACGGAAAAATATCACGACGATAATCGACCACAAAAACAAACTGCCAGCACTTTTCATCACTGCGCCCGCAAGTTGCTGATCGGTGGTTACGGAAAGACCCCAAACACGAACTGGAATGTCGTAGTGCTTATAAACCGACCCTTCAGCAAATGTGAGCCATGCTGCAGGTACTGTCGGAATCACTGACATCAAAAACAGATAAATCATCATGCCGCCATACTGCAAGCGAAATGGTTTCTCTGGTCCACACACTGGCATCCACATCAAGAGTGACGTCACGATCAGCAAGATATGCAGGCTGTAATGCAACGGACCATTGGACACACTTCGATTCACTACATCGGGAATATGTGCAACCATCACCATCACGTTGAATAACAATCCGGCGACTGGTGCTCGACTGAGAAACCAAATTACTCGATATCCACGTCCCGAGCCGAACACTGCATCAAACAACCACTTCGGAATAGAGAGCAATATGAGGGACGGAACGAAGTACGACAACATCATGTGCTGCAACATGTGCACCGAATACAGATACTCTTCTGCGATGTCGTGCATTGGCCAGTCGGATGCGATCCACAGAATCAACGCACCAGCAGTAAAACTCTGAATCTGGCGTCGCGTAACAACTTCACCGTTTAATACAACACGAGGACCAATCACCTTGATTGCGTATATATAGCTGCCAATAATGGCAACCATCAGCAGCCACACTTCAATGTGGGCCTGAAATCTCCAGGGGTCAACCCCTGCTAGCGAACTAGCCAAAGAACTTGAATGTGGCCAGCGCGGCACAGTACACACCCACGGCCAAAACGAGACCGGTATAGAACAACCAGCTGAATAGCTTGTTGTCAAACTTGAGATGCATGAAGTAGCTCACGACCATCACAAACTTGATCACCATCATGATCATCAGCGCTGGCATAAAGAGCCAACCGAAATCGACATAATACGTAGAAACTTCGAGAGCGGTAATCGCAGCCAAGATCAACGCAATACGTACGTAGCCGGCAGTAGATGGTCCGTGTTCGGTTGCGTGTGAGTCTGTTGCAGTCGTAGTCGTAGTCGTAGTCATGGTTATGCCGGAATCAAATAGATCAGGGTGAAAATGATGATCCACACGATGTCAACGAAGTGCCAATACAAACCAATCATTTCGACCGATTCTGCACGGCTACCTGGCACCTTGTTGTTTTTGAGCATGCCTCGGAGCGCCAACAACATAATGAGTCCGACTGTTACGTGAACTCCGTGAAACCCGGTGAGCACATAAAAGCTTGAGCTAAAGAGGCTCGTGGAAAAACCCATGCCCTCGTTGTAAAAGGCGGTGAATTCGTACACCTGGCCACCAACAAACGTTGCACCCAAAAGCGCCGTAATCACAAGCCACAAGCTGGTCGATTTGTCATCTCGTTTGTGTGCTGAAGACACAGCCAGCACCATGGTGAGTGAGCTCATCAACAACACGAAACTGCTCACCGAAGTGAACGGAATGTCGAAAACTTGTGCTGGTCGTGGTCCGGTGCCTACGCGACCGCGATACAACATGTACGTAGAAATAAGTCCGCCGAATAAGAGACACTCTGTGCCCAAGAACAACCACATTCCCAATTTGACGTTGGATAACCCGGTTGAGGTATGCGCTGCATCTTCGTGCGTGTCGTGTGCTGTAGCTAAATTATCCAACGTGAACCACATCCTTTGATGAATTGCCTGACGAAGGTGGGTCGAAGTCGGTATCGGGAGCAGTGCTTGGCTCGAGTGCCCAGCCAAATGCGCTGAACAAAATGATGACTCCACCAAAAATCGCTAATGGCACCGAGAAAATGACACCCAGGCACGTAACAGGCAAACCCAACGCAAGAACGATTGGCCAGTACGAAGGCGACGGCATGTGAATGTGCGCATCAGCATTATCTTCAAGTTCCTTCAGCACTTCTTCGGCAGTTGCTATTTGTTGCATCTGACCGTTCGCATCTTCTGCATACTTGCGATGGAAGAACTCATCGAGGTGACGCACAGTTGGAATCGAATCGAAGTTGTGTTCTTTTGGTGGGTTGCTTGTCATCCACTCGAGGCTGCGTGCACCCCATGGGTCAAGTGGTGCAACCTTGCCGCTGCGAGCGGTGATGAAGATGTTGACGAGGAAGAAGAAAACACCGATCACCAATACGAGTGATCCGATCGAAGCGATGAGGTTCCAAAAAGCGAGATTGAAGAATCCTTCGCCCGCGCGATTTTCTGTCCACTGGTACATACGGCGTGGTTGACCTTGCAGACCCAAAATGTGCATCGGACCAAACGTCATGTTCAAACCGATGATCATGAACCAGAAGTTCCATGATCCAAGTTTTTCGTTCAGCATCTTGCCGAACATTTTTGGCCACCAGTAATAGAAACCGGAGAACAATCCGAGCACTGCTCCACCGAACAACACATAGTGAAAGTGAGCAACGATGTAATACGTGTCGGTTTGCTGAGTGTCGGACGGTGCAACTGAGTGCGTTACACCAGACAAACCACCGATGGTAAACAGAACGATCAAACCAATTGCAAACTTCATTGCAGTTGTAAACCAAAGCTTGCCGCCCCACAAGGTGAGCGTCCAGTTAACGATCTTGACACCAGTAGGTACTGCAATCGCCATGGTCGAGATCGAGAACACTGCAACCGACACTGGGCCGAGGCCCGAGGCGAACATGTGGTGAGCCCAAACTCCCCAACCAACGAAACCAATCGCTGCACCAGAGAACACCACGAACGGATAACCGAACAATGGCTTGCGTGAAAACACTGGAAGTACTTCAGAGATGATTCCGAAGCTAGGCAAGATGAGGATGTACACCTCTGGGTGACCGAAGATCCAGAACAAGTGCTGCCACAACAGTGGGTCGGCACCAGAGGCAACGTCGAAGAAAGTTGCGCCATAGTTGCGTTGGAACGAAAGCAGGAACAATGCAACGGTGATAACTGGAACCGCGAATGCCAACAAGAACTGCACAACCAACGACATCCACGTAAAGATCGGCATGCGCATGAGCTTCATGCCAGGTGCGCGCATATTGAGCACTGTCACAATCAAGTTGATTGCACCAGCAAGTGAAGCAATACCGGTTATCTGAAGTCCGAGTGCCCAGAAGTCGACGCCGTGGCTCGGCGAAAAGATCGGACCGGAGTTTGGCGCATACATAAACCAACCGCCATCAGCAGCGCCACCCAAAAACCACGACAGGTTGATGAACAATCCACCGAATAGCAATGCCCAAAAACTAAATGCATTGATGCGTGGGAACGCAACGTCTCGCGCACCAATTTGCAAAGGGATGAAGTAGTTAGCAAAACCTGCAGTCATTGGCATCACGAAGAGAAACACCATCGTCGTGGCATGCATTGTGAACATTTGGTTGTACAAGTCGGCATTGAGGATCTTGCCATCTGGAAGAGCAAGTTGCAGACGAATCAAAACAGCTTCAAGACCACCGACCAAAAAGAAAAACATGGCTGTTGCCATGTACATAATGCCGAGCTTTTTGTGATCAACAGTAAATACCCACTCTCGCCAGCCCTTTGTGGCAACTGGGCGCTTAATTGCGCCCATGGCCGATGTCGGCGTGGCAAAGCTTTCAATATTGGCCATGAGATTCTCCGATTACTTCAGCGTGAGCAGGTAGGCGACGAGTTTTTCGATATCAGATTCGCTCAAACCGAGGTTTGGCATTCCGCGATATTTGCCGCCAGTGTCAGCAAGCAGCGCTGGATTGGCATACATCGGTTTTACTCCTGGTGCGTTGCGCAACCAGCCACGTAAATCAGTTTGATTGAGGCATGGTTCGCTAACACCGGCAAGATACTTCTCGCCGAAAGTCGCTGATTCAGACTTCCAAACATCTGTGCGACATTCTGGTGTGAGCAAGTCGAACATTGCGCCAGCAAACGTGTTGCGGCTCATGAGACGCGAAAGGTTTGGTGCTGCACCCGACCACACGTTTTCGTCAGGAGCTGCGATCACTGCAGTGCCATCTTCACGAGTAAGACCATTGACTTGGTGGCAACGTGAGCACTGATTAAGAAACACGGTCTCGCCCTCTTTTGCAAGTGTGTTCTTTGCAGGTGCTTCATACGGTTTGAGTTCATTAGCAACCCACTTCGCAAAGTCTTCTTTGCTTAATGCAACTGCTTCCATGCGCATGTTTGCATGTGACAAACCACAGAACTCTGTGCACTGACCCGCATAAATACCTGGCTCATCGGCCTCAATGCGGTTGAGAGTAATTCGACCAGGCACTGCATCGCGCTTGCCGTTAAGAGCAGGAATCCAATATGAGTGAATGACGTCGCGACTTGTTTCGCGCAACAACACTTTGGTGCCGACCGGAATTACAAGTTGACCAGAAGTGATGATCGGCTGTGTAATGCCATATTCGTTATTGGTCGGGTAGTCATACTCCCACCACCACTGCTGACCGGTCACGTTGATGATCATCTGCGTGTCGCTCGTCTTGTTCAGATCAAATACGGTGCGGAACGTAAACACACCAACTACGGCCAAAATGAGTGCAGGGATAATGGTCAACGTGATTTCGAGTGCAGGGTTGCCGTGGCTCTGTTTTGGAATCGGCTGACCTTTGTCGCGAAATTTGACGATGCTGTAAATAACGGCTGCTGCAACGATCAACCCGATGATTCCAGCAACGGCAAAAACTGGTTTTTGCAACGTATCAATTTTTTGTGCGTTAGGACCCTTTGGCACCCACGTGTCTTGCGGTGCATTGGACGCACAACTTGCAAGAAAAACTGTTCCTGCAGTACCGAGAATTACTGTCTTGAGTCGACCTATCACCCGTCCAAGCATATTGACCTGGGGCGCGGCATCCGAAGCGTTCTTGATGTGGTTCACGGCACTACCACCACAATGCTTTGACCTTCAAGGCCTGGAACCGACAGGGTGTACGGCTCGCCGCTTACTGCTGGCTTATTAATGGTGAGAGTCAACCATTGCTCAGAGCCCTCGGAAATCAGCTGAGTACAAGTAACCACGTCTTCCATCACTCCATCAGCAATCTGTTTTTTGCCCAAGTTTGCCGCAAGTCTAAATTCGCCTGCATCTTTGTTGCGGAAAATGATGTTGGATGGGTTGGCTCGCCTCACCGTGATCGAATCTTGCAAACCTTCAATTCCTTGTACTTGTGCAGTGAGCTTGCCGTCGACTAATTCGATTGTTGCATCTGCGCCGCTCGAAGCAGAAATGGTTTCTGATGCACCTTTATCAAAATATTTGGATTTCTCAGCACCACATTCTTGGTGCCCATAGTGATCTTCTTCTGCGGCAACAACCAAGTCTTCGCGCAAACCAAGGCCCATGCTTGCGATGCCAGCCGCAACAAGCCCAACTGCTGCAAGCACTGCAATTGTTTGAACGATGTCCTTTTTCAGTTGAGGTCGAACACTGATGAGTAGTCCAACCAACGAGATGGCAGTAGCCACAACGATAAACACGATCGCGCCAGCATCCTTGCTAAGAGTCAACATCACTCGTGAGAATAAAAAGATAATCACAGCAACACCGATAGCGGCCAAGACTGGATACTCGATCGGATTCAGTATTCGCCCACGAATACTTGCGTTGTACGCAACATCTGCCGAGCTTCGCTCGCTCCAAGCCTGCACTGTCCACTCAACCAACGTGGCGAGAATTGCGACAATTCCGAAAATGAAAACTATTGGGGTCGTAATGGTGCCAACCAATACAAGTGAAAAACCTGCAGCACCAATAAGTGGCCACATGCTTGATGTTGGTGTGTCGACCATTGCAGCAGAAGTTTGATCTTCGGTGGCATGACCATCGCGAGTGAACAACGTAATTCCAGTGAGGAGGCTTGTTGCTGCCACGAGACCAATGAGTGCCACAGCGCCCAGCGCAGATGGATGCACCAACAGCATGTACAACGCAAGTGAGAATGCGCTCAATCCTGTGATTGCGATGAGGTATTTGGATCCGGGAGTAAACATTGCTCGTACCTACTTCTGCACGTACACGACGAACCACAGTGCAACAAACACTGCAGTGAGGAAATACCAGTACAGCGCATGCGCGCTCATCACGCTTGAGTCACCGAGGCGACCAGCAACTGCTCTAAACATTGT
>JBIKID010000115.1:0-3556 GCA_044361815.1 Ilumatobacteraceae bacterium
GCTCTTTGGGTGAGCAAACACAAACTCACCACAGTGCACGGTTGCGAAGCGCACCACATGGCCGGTCTCACTGACTTTGCATGGACTGTCAATAATGTCAAGGGCACAGTGCTGCACAAAGCGGTCGAGTTGGGTCTCAATTGGCAAGGTGCTGTAATTCCCGCAGACATCGTCGACATCGCACTCAATCAACTTGCCGACGACGACATGGCAAGTGCAGGGCCATTCATTGAGCAATTGTCGCCGAGCGAACGAGCACAACTGCGCAGTTCAGCAATTGATTTGTACACAAAGTTTGACGAGAGTTTTCCGCCGCTCAAAGCATCGTGGCGTCCAGTGCTCGAGAGCAGTGCAAGGTACGAGATGTTCGGTCAACGCATCAACCTTTCAACTCGTGCCGACCTCACGCTTGGTGCACCAGGCTCAAAAGTGATCGTTGATCTCAAATCAGGACGTATTCAGCCAAGCCACCGAGAAGAACTACGTTTTTACGCTCTTGTCGAAGCAATGCGCACTGGTCAAGCACCGCGACGACTTGCCACATACTCTCTCGTCACAGCTCGCGCCGAAGTCGAAGATGTCACGGAAGGCGTATTGCAAGCAGCGGTGCGCAAAACTATTGATGGCATTCATCTCCTATTCGAACTGCAACGCGAACGCCGCGAACCAACAACACGACCTGGCACATCATGTTTGTGGTGTCCCCTTGCAACATCGTGCGCAACTGGCATTAAATATCTGGCCCAGCGCGACGATCCAGATGCAACGCCCGACTACTAAAACTTATTCAAACTTCAGTTTGTGTCTTGCCCCATCAATGCAAGTGGCACGCCTAATCCAACCGAACTTCTAAAAGTCGCAATTAATTTTCCAGCCTGCACAGCAGGTTTTGGAATACTCAGCACGTCCGGGCCTACATGGTTTGCAACGGCATAAATGTCTTTCACGTTCAACACAAAGCCCCACAAGGACGCCGGCCCCGGATGCATCGATGGCGCAGTAACAATCTCGACAACAACACTTCCCAGTCGATGAAAACCTTGTTGCACATTATTGCCAGCATCTCGCACACGCTTGAGTGGCGCACCAGTAGCCGCAGTCAATGCATCTGATGTGCGCATCAAATCCGGCGTATTGATCACCACGTGATCTACTCCGATCACACCCAAATCAAAATCCGGCTGGATACTCACAGCAATTTGAGAATCACCAACCGCGTGACTGGTTGCAACGCCATCGATGTTCGCGACATCGATGTCCACGCCTTGCAGAACCCATGAATCCAATCCGGGCTCAAGCGATGTGTCCAAGCGCAACGCAACGTCACCGAGGGCAGCACAATGGTTTAGATCAAACGCAATTCCGATGAGAGCCCAATTTTGAGCCCGTCCACCAACAACTAGTTCACTAATTCGTGCCTGATCAGAAAGAGGCACAACAGAAACTTTTGTTTAGCCGCGACCCATGTTTGGACGCTTGCCGTGGTTGGCCTTTGAGCGGCGCATACGCGCTTTTTTCTTCTTTGTTTTCTTCGACATAGTCCCGACACGCTATCGGCAGACTCGGCAAATCACGCCTTTCAGCCCTTAGCGACCCAACGTGCCCTGCCATCGGCATATGAAACTCCATTCGCCCGAGTCTTAGAACAGGTCACCACAGTCGGCACAGATTTACCCGCATAGGTATAGGCGCCCTTTGAGCCTTCTGGCGAGCACCACCTTCCCGGTTGATAAAAGTCATTCGTCCGAACAACGACAACGCTTGAAGCTGGCCCGCTTGAATCAGCAGTTGCAGGAGTTGAGCTAGTGGGAGTCGAAATAACGGGAGTTGATGTTGCGGTGGGCGATGTCGCGACAGGTGACGTGAGTATCGTGCCCGCCGCAGGTACTGCAGACCACGGCTCAATCACCAACCCTGCGCACGATGTGTTGAGCAGGTTCTTGATTCTTCCCCACTCACTTTTATCCATCGACAAGTTCCAACGCGCTTTTACGGAAATCCAGTTACCGAGATATGTGCATAAGTACGACTTCAGTGGTGGCGTCCAATTTGACGGATCCTTATCACTCTTGCGTTGGTTCACATTGTCAGTCACTGCAAGCAACGTTCGTTTGTCGCTTGTGTCGTTGGCATACGCCTTTCTCGTGGCGCTCGACCATGCCCAAGCGCCAGAGTCCCATGCTTCTTTTAATGCGACAACATGATCAATATCAATATCGGTTGGATCAGACCATCGCGCACCGTCATAAGGCGACACCCAGTCACCAGTAATAACTTTGCAGCTATAAGGATCTACCTGGGGCAATGTCACGCTGTCTCGTTTAAGCACCTGCTCACGAGAATCACACCCATCACCGTCGATGTCTCTCCAGTGCTCAAACAATGCGCGTACATATCCACTAGCACGTTCGTTCTGCACTCGAATGTTTTGCAACAACCCAATTGCGGATCCGCCACCCACTCCCGACTTGATCGATGCATTCGTGCCCACAGGAGAGCCACCAGCAACTGTTGCACCGATTGAAATTGTCACCACAAGTGCCACACCGTTTGTGACAATGCGCCATTTCATGTATTTATTGTACCGAAATTGGGTCTTTGGTTTTTCCGGCAGAAAACCCGCCAACTATCTCTTCGTCATCGATCTCGATAAAGATGCATTCGCCTGGACAGACTTCGGCGGCTTGCACTACGGCAAGGTGATTGCGTTGTTCCACGATTGCAAGACTTCCCGAACTACCAGGATCATTCAGTGCAACTCCGCGCTCGGCTACGTAAGCAATGCCATCTTCGAGTTGCACAAATGCGTCTGGACAGTGGTCTACACACAGTCCGTCACCCGTACACAGGTCTTGGTCAATCCAAACTCGCACGACTTAAACGATAGAGGCAACGAGCAGTGCAAGAAGCCCAGCATTTCGGGTGACATTCGACCAACTGATCGGGCGAGTTGACCGAAAACTAAAACATGCGCATGGTGGTCGCTCACCTGCTGCAAGACGAGCAATGAGCAACGCCGTAAACGAACCGAGCAAGACAATTGATGCAATACGCACTGGCATTTCCTGCAGGCCCACAATCAGTAATCCACCAACAATCAGTTCGATATAGGGAACCATCGGCACGAAGGGTTGGGCAATTCGTGGCGGTCGAAGTTGCTTTGCCTGAACAAGCCACTCGGCTCCGGCCAACAATTTTTGAATCCCGGCAAAGATAAAAACCACGCCTACAACTGAGGCGCACACCCACGCAAAGTTATTCTCCATGAATTGCAACGCCACCAACTTTGCCTTTATAAAAGACCATGGCATCATTTGTGACATCGGTTGTGTTCAGCGAAGTCACACGACCAAGCACAAACCGATGATCCCCTACTTGGGTCACAGATTCAACAGTGCAGTCGATTGATGCGAGAATCCCAGACAAAATCGGCGAACCATTCGCCGACTTTTGCCATTCAAGACCATCAAAGCGATTTGTTGCTCCGTCAACAGGATCTTTTGCAAATCTCCAGCACAAATCGGTTTGAGCATCACTCAGCACGTTCGCGCAAAAC
>JBIKID010000116.1:0-3515 GCA_044361815.1 Ilumatobacteraceae bacterium
CGTATCCTGGTCTTGGTCTTGCCACAGCAGATGCCATTCGCAATACCGATCTGCCGATGTTGCAGGCGTTGTTTTTGGTTGCAAGTGCTGCGGTGATTTTTTTCAATCTTGTTGCTGACTTGACATATGGATTACTTGACCCTCGAATACGGCAATCAATATGAACGATCCGGTTACTTCAACATCTCCACGCGGCATGACGTGGGCCCGCCGCAAACAAGCGTTGGCCCGTATATGGCGCGAACTTCGCCATGATCGGGCTGGTTTTGTCAGTCTGTTGGTGCTGCTGGGGTTTGGGTTGGTTGCGTTGTTTGCTCCATTGATCGCAGACCGATCGCTTCTGTTGGCCGCCGCGGGGCGCAACAACCCCGACTTGGCTTCCCCCAGTGCACAGTTTTTGCTTGGCACCGACGACATTGGTCGAGATGTCTTGGCGCAATTGGTGTGGGGCTCTCGCGTATCGCTCTTTATTGGCATCTTTGCCACTGTCGTTGCTGTTGTCATTGGCTCGGTCGTCGGACTTGTAGCGGGTTATGTAAAAGGAAAAGTTGCAACGGTGCTTTTGGCAATTGATGAATTCTTTCTTGTTGTGCCGTTTCTTCCGCTTGCGATCGTGCTCGCAGTCATCCTTGGAAGATCTCCAGTCACGCTTGCGATCGTGATTGGCATCACGTCGTGGGCGGGAAGTGCACGACTCGTGCGGGCACAAGTATTGACCTTGAGCGAACGAGCATATGTTGAGCGCGCTCGTGCACTTGGGGCTGGCACTTGGCAGATCATTTTTCGACATGTGTTGCCAGGCGTAACACCGTTAATCATCGCCAACGCAACATTGATTGTGCCCGGTGCGATTTTGACAGAGTCAACATTGTCGTTTTTGGGATTCGGGGATCGTCTCTCTCCAAGTTGGGGAAAACTGTTGGATGGCGCACAGTCAAGTGGATCGATCACATTGAACGCTTGGTGGTATTACTTGCCACCAGGACTGTGCATTATCACTGTGGTGCTGGCATTTACTTTGTTTGGTCGGGCACTCGAGCGAATCTTTGATCCACGATTGGCTGGTCGTTGATCGTGTCGGCAGTGTTGGAAGTTCGTGACTTACATGTGAGTTACACGTCGTCTAATGGGCTGGTGCCCGCAGTGCGCGGTGTAGATCTCGAGATTGCACCAGGTGAAACACTTGGACTTGCTGGAGAGTCGGGTTGTGGCAAGTCGACACTGGCAATGGCACTGTTGCGACTTGTTCCACCGACAACGCAAATTACGGGATCAATCAAGCTTGCTGGGCAAGACATTTTGACGATGAAGCCCGGTCAACTTCGAGCAGCAAGGTGGGCTCAGGCTTCAATTGTGTTTCAGGGGGCGCAGCATGTGCTCAACCCTGTTCGACGTGTTGGTCGCCAAATCGATGAAGCGATTGAGGCACATGGAAGTGCATCGGCATCTCGCGCCGGCGAGCTTCTCGACCTCGTTGGTCTTGGTGCACGTAGGGGCGATGATTACCCGCACGAATTATCGGGTGGACAAAAACAGCGAGCGTTGATTGCGATGGCGCTTGCTTGTGATCCACTGTTGCTGATTGCCGATGAACCAACTACGGCTCTCGATGTGATGGTTCAGGCACAAATCTTGCAATTGCTCGAAAACATTAAGCGTGAGCGCGGTCTATCGATGTTGTTTATTACTCATGATCTCTCAGTTTTGGCACACACTGCTGATCGTGTTGCAGTGATGTATGCGGGTCGAATCATCGAAGTCGGTGCTGGAGACGCATTGCTTCGCAATTCACTGCACCCATATTCGAAAGCACTCACCGCATCGTTTCCAGTCATCGGTGATCCATCATCCCGACATCAACCACGCGGTCTTGCAGGAGACCCACCCGATCCAAATAATTTGCCAAGCGGGTGTCCATTTCATCCGCGATGCACTGTCGCCACTGAAGAGTGCCAAAGCGTTGATGTCAAGTTGCGCCACGCGTCAGATGATGAGAAGCGCTCGGTTGCATGTGTTTTAGTGAGTAAATCATGACCACAGCTGAATCACTACTGAACGTAAGCAATGTGCATGTTGCATACCCTGCGAGGCGGCGCGGTGGAAAGTCGGCACGCGCGGTTGATGGCGTTGATCTCGAGATTCACCCAGGTGAAATTGTCGCCTTGGTGGGAGAGTCTGGCTGCGGCAAAACAACACTTGCGCGAGCAATCCTTGGGTTGCAGGAAACATCGGAAGGTTCAATTGCTTTTGGTGGGGAGCTGTTGCCAACAAGTGCTAGTGGCAAGAAAGCATTTCGTCGGCGTGCCCAGATTGTGTTTCAGGATCCAACTGCGAGTCTTAATCCACGCCATTCGGTGTATGAAATAGTTGCCGAGGGTTTGCGGATACATGGCCTTGGTGAGAACGAGCATCAGGTTGTAAAAAGTGCTTTAGAACAATGCGGTTTGCACCCAGCAGAGCGCTACATGCTCAAGTATCCGCATGAGTTGTCTGGTGGTCAGCGCCAACGTGTGGTGATTGCTGGTGCAATGGTGCTCAAGCCACAGTTGCTGGTGGCCGATGAACCTGTTTCAAGTTTGGATGCATCGGTGCGCGGTGAGATATTGGCATTATTGCAGCGCCTTGCTCGAGACGAGAACATGGCGGTGTTGGTGGTGACACACGATTTGGGTTTGCCATGGAATATCGCAGATCGTATTGCGGTGATGTATTTGGGGCGGATTGTAGAAATTGGTACAACCGAAGAGTTGATGGCAAATCCGAAGCATCCGTACACACAAGCATTGCTATCTGTGGTGTTGGAGCATCTCGGAATGCCTCAGCAGATCTTGGTTGGTGAGATGCCTGACCCAACAGAGATTGCCTCAGGGTGCAGGTTCCATCCGCGGTGTCCACTTGTGCAATCGGGTGAGGCTCAACGACTTGGTATTGCCGACCGTTGCACCCACGAAGACCCTCTCCTGCAAAAGAGTGGTAGCCAACAATCAGTTGCTTGTCACGCAGTAGGAGCTTAAGAATTTCGTCGTTACAACAAGCGACGAAGAATTCTCTGCGTGTAGTGCTTTCGAGCAAACTCAACACCATCTAAGTCGGCATCCACATCAATCACGACGTTGAACGCTTCAGCATCGCTGTCGATTCGCATTCGTGCTTCAACGGCGCACTGTGCTTCAGGCCAATTCAATTGGTAACGAGTTGTTGCTGTAATCCACGAATGTGCTGGGTCAGTGGTTGATACGCCAACTTCACCTTGATACAACTCGCGCGTGGCTCCACCATCTCGCACAACACTTGGTCCGCCATATTGAGTGTGCGCAATGGTCTGGTGCGTAAGCACATCTCGTTCAATTCTCCAGAGAGTTGGCACATCATGTTCGCTTGGTGTGGATTCGCTGTGAACAGTTGGCTTGAGTGGCGCAAACTTTGGTGTGCCAGCGCCATGATTGTCAACAGTGGGGAGCATTAACTGAACTGTGGAGCGTTCGACGGAGAGCGCAAATGGATGTGGTGGAGAC
>JBIKID010000052.1:0-11337 GCA_044361815.1 Ilumatobacteraceae bacterium
GCTTCGCGCTTCGCGATGCAGGTTTCGAAACGATCATGGTCAACTGCAACCCGGAAACGGTGTCTACCGACTACGACACTTCGGATCGCTTGTATTTCGAACCTCTGACACAAGAAGACGTAATGAATGTGATCGAAGCAGAAACTCTTGCTGGCGGAGTTGCGCCTCGGGTGATTGTCGGCCTGGGTGGTCAGACACCATTGAAGTTGGCCAATCACATTCCTGTCGAGCTCATCGCAGGCACATCGCCACATTCAATTGATCTCGCCGAAGATCGCAAGAAGTGGAGCGCACTATGTGAAGAGCTCAAAATCACTCAGCCTCCTGGTGGAACGGCGTTGACTATCGATGAAGCGAAAAAAATTGCATTGAAAGTCGGTTATCCGGTTTTGGTTCGACCAAGTTATGTGTTGGGCGGACGAGCAATGCAGATCGTGCACGACGAAGCTCACCTTGAGCGGGCGATGCACGAACTCAGTGTTGCTGGAACTCTTGGCAGAGAGGGCGGGCTTTCGTCCGAGCGACCAGTACTCATTGATCGATTCTTGGATGACGCAACCGAAATAGACGTTGACGCCATTCGTGATTCAACTGGCGAAGTGTTGATCGGCGCTGTGATGGAGCACGTAGAGGAAGCAGGTGTTCACTCTGGTGATTCAGCTTGTGTGATTCCGCCTCCAACCCTTGAACCATGGGTGATCGAGGCAGTCGAGTCATATACAAAAGTGATTGCCAATGCGCTTGACGTGCGTGGTCTGATCAACGTGCAATTTGCTGTTGCAGGTTCACAGATTTACGTAATCGAAGCGAATCCTCGTGCAAGTCGAACAGTTCCGTTTGTTGCAAAAGCAACCGGTGTGCCATTGGCGAAAATTGCAAGCAGAGTCATGCTCGGTGCGTCATTGGCTCAATTGCGAGTTGAAGGACTACTGAAGAAGCCAGTGAGCGGCAAACACGTTTCGGTAAAAGAAGCGGTGCTTCCGTTCAGCCGTTTCCCAGAAGTTGACACTGCGCTAGGGCCAGAGATGCGTTCAACCGGCGAAGTGATGGGCATTGACTCCACGTTCGGCCGGGCATTTGTTAAGGCCGAGATTGCTGCTGGAACCGAATTGCCCACAAGCGGCATGGTGTTCTTGTCACTCAACGATCGAGATAAGCCAAGCGGGCTCGTGGTTGCTAAGCGACTGCGCGAACTCGGGCTTGGCATCGTTGCAACAACTGGCACCGCCGATTATTTGCAACGCTTCGGACATCCTGTTGATCGTGTGGTTGGCAAAGTCTCAGAAACCACAGCCGCACAGTCGACTCGTGGCAAAAAGGAGAAGAACTCACAGCCAGATGATGCCGTTGAATTGATTAAGCGAGGTGAGATTGCGTTTGTGATCAACACCCCACAGGGCAGAGGTGGTCGTTCAGACGGCGAAGCAATTCGCAAGGCCGCAAACATCTTTAGGGTTTCTTCGGTGACCACAATCAATGCCGCGTTGGCGGCAATGCAGGGTTTGTTTGAGCAACAAGAACATCCTCTTGAAGTGAAATCGTTGCAGGAGTATCACCAGCAGTGAGACTGCGATCGCGATCACCACACTTGGCAACGCATGTTGGTGAGGTGACTCTCAAGAACCCCGTCATGACTGCTTCTGGTACATGTGGGTTGGGAGTTGAACTCGACGCATATATGCCACTGCGTGAACTTGGCGCCGTCGTTGTCAAATCATTGGCGGCATTTGAATGGGCGGGTAATCCGCAGCCGCGATTACACCCGACCGCGGGTGGAATGCTCAATGCGGTTGGGTTGCAAGGTCCGGGCGTAGAGCAATGGATCGCAAATGATTTACCAAAACTTCTTGATGTCGGTGCAACTGTCGTGTGCAGCATCTGGGGATTCGGGGTGCAAGATTATGTAGATGCTGCTCGCATGATTGCGCCCGTCAAAGACAAGATTGCTGCACTGGAGATCAATTTGTCTTGTCCGAATATGAAGGCAGCAGTTGTGGGCGACAGCAAGGCACATGCGATGTTCGCTCATGATGCTGATCTCGCAGCGCAGATCATCGATGCTGCTCGAGTTTCAGGGGTTCCACTATGGGCAAAATTGTCTCCGAACACCGACCGCATCGGCGATATTGCCGAAGCATGCGTTAATGCGGGTGCTCAAGCATTAACGCTGGTAAATACATCGCTCGGAATGATTATTGATACATCGACTGGTCGACCAGCTCTAGGCAATGGTGGAGGCGGATTGTCGGGGAGAGGCATCCATCCGATTGCGGTTCGGGCAGTTTCCGATATTTATTCGCGTATGCCAGGTGTGCCAATAGTTGGGGTAGGAGGAGTGACTAACGGTCTTGAGGCCCTCGAGATGATGTTGGCTGGGGCGAGCGCCGTGCAGGTGGGCACTGCATCCTTCGCCGAACCACGAGCCGCCCACCGAGTTGCTGGAGAATTATGCAGATGGGCAGAACGTCGCAAGATCTCCAATTGGTCCGATGTCATCGGTTTGAGTCACCGCGGTGGTTTTCGTGATTCCGGTAAGTAGAGATCACGAGTGAACGGTAAAATAGATCAATGACGACCTCAACCAAACTACCGAGCGAGCGTCAAGCAGCTGTGTCGCCTCTGCGCCTGTTGCGCCAGCAAATGGACGCCGTGCTCGCTCAAGTTGAGAGCGGATCACTCAAAATTGAATCGATTTTGTTGCAAAGCGATCTAGATGCACCTAGCAGTGTGTTGTATGCATGCAAACTGATTGAAGTGGTTCCTGGAATTGGAAAAGTGAAAGCACGGAAGTTGTTGGCGCAGATGAACGTGAGTGAAACCGAACAAACTGGCAACCTAACTTTGGATCAGCGAAACAAACTTGCCAAGTTGATTGCTGCAGAAGTTGTTGCATCATGAGTGCTGTTGCTCAGTCATTGATCATTGTTGTTTCTGGACCGGGTGGTGTTGGCAAAAGCACGATCGTTGAAGAACTAGTGAAACGAGATGATCGACTGTGGCTCAGCCGGTCGTGGACTACTCGCGAACGTCGCGAAGGCGAAATGCAAGACGCATACAAATTTGTTACGCATGACCAATTCCGTGAACATATTGCAGCAGGTGGTTTTTTGGAATGGACTGAGTTTTTGGGAAATTTGTATGGCACTCCAATGCCGAAAGCACCAGATGGAAAAGACATCGTGCTCGAGATTGAAGTGGACGGAGCTCAGCAAGTAAAAGGATTACACGGTGATGCACTGTTGTTGTTTGTGTTGCCACCGACACGAGAAGAACAAAAGGCTCGGTTGGTTGGCCGTGGAGATGCAGAGCAAAAGGTTGTCCAACGACTGCAAAAGGCAGAAGATGAAGAGCCAGTGGGCAAGGCGCTTGCCGACTACGTCCTGATTAACGACGATTTGGCCGAGACGGTATCTGAAATGCTCGACCTGATATCTCGCGAACGAGCAGCCCGCCTGAAGTAGGCAAAACGGCCATTTTGCGCTCTGTTTGCAGATACAATCAACGCTTCGGTGAGTCGCTTAGGCGCCCGAGTCAGAACTGACCCAAAAGAGAATTGAAAGGAACCGCCATGGCCACTGAAGACACCATGATGACCCCCCGTATTGAGAGCTTGATGAAGCGCACTGCATCCAAGTTTGGTCTTGTCACATTGTCGGCACGACGTGCCCGCGAGATCAACTCGTATTTCAACCAGTTGGGTGAAGGTCTTGGCACGATGGTTCCACCACAGGTGAGTTCAACCTCGCGCAAGCCGCTCTCAATCAGCTTCGAAGAAATTGCTGCTGACAAGATTTTGAGTGTTCCATTGTCGGTGTACGAAGAGCTGGAAGCCGAATTGGACGAAGAGTTGTTGGATGCAGTGGCTGACGATGTTGTGAGCGAACTTGAAGCAGTCGAAGAAGCTGTAGCAGTTGAGGCTGAAGTTGCTGTCGACGAAGTTGCAGCTGAAGTAGCTGTTGACGAAGTTGCAGCTGAAGTTGCTGTCGAAGCAGCAGCCGAGTAACTCACTCACAGTTGAGTTGTAACTCTCACTGGTACCAATGAATTTGCTCGCTGGCAAACACATTGTTCTTGGTGTGTGCGGAGGCATAGCCGCATACAAGTCAGTTGAGTTGTGCCGCTTGTTAGTGGACGCAGGTGCACATGTTGCACCAATAATGACGAGTGATGCAGAACACTTCATAGGCAAAGTCACACTGTCGGCTCTTGCTTCCGAACCCGTACACACATCACTTTGGGATGATGCAGATCCGATTCCTCATACGCGTCTCGGCCAACGTGCAGACTTGATTGTGGTAGCACCAACTACTGCACGAGTCCTTGGTGCATATGCGGCAGGTATCTCAAGTGATCTTTTGACCGCGACTCTGATTGCAACGCGCGCGCCAGTGCTCGTGTGTCCTGCAATGCACACCGAAATGTGGGAGCACCCTGCAGTGCAAGAAAACATCTCGACATTGCGTCGGCGTGGTGTCAATGTGTTGGATCCCGAGTCGGGTCGGTTGGCTGGTGGCGATATCGGAGCAGGTCGACTTGCTGATCCACAACGCATCTTTGACGAGATCGTGCAACTACTGACGCCAGGAGATTTGTATGGCACACATGTAGTGGTAACGGCTGGTGGCACTCGCGAACCAATTGACGCAGTACGTGTTATCGCTAATCGTTCGAGTGGCAAGCAGGGTTATGCAATTGCTGCAGAGGCAACTGCCCGCGGCGCAAAAGTCACGCTCATTTCAACTGTTGATCTCGTCGTTCCATTCGGTGTTACTTTGATCGCTGTTGAGACAGCTCAACAGCTGCAAGATGCAGTCAATAGAAGCGCTCAGCAAGCCGATGTTGTGGTCATGGCAGCCGCTGTGGCTGACATGCGGCCGGTTGCTTCGTCGACTTCAAAAATGAAGAAGAATCCTGCGACTGGCGTCATCGATGGTTTGGAAAGCATTGCGCTTGAGGCAACGCCAGACATCCTTGCGGGGTTGGGCTCGTCAAAGCGACGTGGTCAGGTCTTGGTTGGTTTTGCGGCCGAGACGGAGAATCTTGTTGCGAATGCTCAAGCCAAACTGCAACGAAAGAATGTCGATCTCATTGTCGCCAATAATGTTGCGGATGCAGGGGTTGGCTTCGGTCATGAGACGAATGCGGTGACGCTGGTTATGAGCGGGGCAGAGCCAGTGGTGGTTGGGCTGACTGGTAAGCGTTCTATTGCCAAATCGGTATTGGATGCGGTAGTCCAAATACGTAGCCACTCGACCCACTAGTCTCGTCACGAACTATCTACTAAGGAGCAACGTTGAAGAACTTCACATTTACCTCTGAGAGCGTCACCGAAGGTCACCCAGACAAGATGGCGGACCAGGTCTCCGACGCAGTACTCGACGCGATTCTCGCAGAAGACCCACAGGGTCGTGTTGCATGCGAAACGCTCCTCACTACAGGTTTGTGCGTCGTTGCCGGAGAAATCACAACGTCTGCTTATGTTGACATTCCAAAGTTGGCCCGTGAAGTTATCAAAGACATCGGTTACGACAACGCGTTGTACGGTTTTGACGGCAACACGTGTGGCGTGATTGTCTCGATCGACGAACAGAGCACCAACATCGCCCAGGGCGTCGACAAGTCGGAAGAGTCGCGTGCTGGCAAAAGTGGTGAAGACTTGCTGAACAGTCAGGGCGCAGGCGACCAAGGAATGATGTTTGGTTACGCATGTGATGACACTCCAGAGTTGATGCCACTTCCTATTTGGCTTGCACACCGCATGGCCGAGAAGTTGGCTGAGGTGCGAAAGTCGGGTGCAATTCCTTACTTGCGTCCAGACGGCAAAACCCAAGTCACGTTTGAATATGAGAATGGCAAGCCAGTTCGCTTGTCGACTGTATTGATCTCGACTCAACATGCTGATGGAACACCACGCGACACAGTGATTCGTCCAGACTTGATCGAACAAGTGATCCGCCCAGTTATCCCTGCGCAGTTTGCAAACGACAAATACGCGGTGCACGTCAACCCGACAGGCGAGTTTGTCAAAGGTGGACCACATGCGGACACCGGTCTGACCGGTCGCAAGATCATCGTTGACACATACGGTGGTATGGGTCGTCACGGTGGTGGTGCGTTCAGCGGAAAAGATCCTTCAAAGGTTGATCGCTCTGCTGCTTACGCTGCGCGTTGGGTTGCCAAGCACGTGGTTGCTTCTGGTGCCGCAACACGTTGTGAAGTGCAAGTGGCCTACGCCATTGGTATGGCGCAACCGATCAGCATCTTGGTTGAAACTTTCGGTACAAGCGTGGTCAATGAAGAACTCATTGAGGATGCAGTTCGTTCGGTTTTTGATCTTCGTCCAGCAGCTATTTTGCGCGATCTCGATTTGAAGCGTCCGATCTATCGCAAGACAGCCGCATACGGTCACTTCGGCCGACAAGACTCAGATTTCACCTGGGAAACATTGTCGCGCTTGAAGGAATTCAAAGCCGCAGTCAAACTCTGATCAGTCGTGATGCCGTGGCGGTAATCGCGCGCATCGTTCCAGATATAACTGGCGTTGACAAGGTTTTTGATTATCTCGTACCTGAGTCGCTTGTCAGCGAAATTTGTGTCGGTGATCGCGTTCGCGTCCCCCTTCATAACCGCAATGTTGCGGGTTGGGTACTGCAACTTGGGGATACGACAACACAGTTTTCTGATGTGGATGAAAGTCGACTGCTGTCGATTGTCAAAATTTTGGGCAAGGGACCCTCGCAAGAAGTAGTTGATCTTGCGCGTTGGGCCGCACACATGTGGGTGGGGCGTCTTCGTGCATTTTTTGTGGCTGCTACTCCAGCGACACTTGTTGCAACCTTGCCGGGTTCGCGTTATACGCAGGTAGCAACGCGAAAGAAATTCGATGTTGATGTGCAAGCGATTGATGCAATAAGCGCAGCAGGCGTTTCGGTTCTACGCAGAGGTCCGGCTTGTAGCCCGCGGTCAATAGTGCTGACGGCGGCCTCAAAGGGTGCAGTGCTCGTTGTTATTCCGACACTCAATCGTGCCCGCCTCATGGCAGCGTCGTTGCGTGAGTCCGGACTCAGCGTTGCCGTTATGCCTCAGGACTGGGCGATTGCTGCAGGTGGAGTTGACGTGGTGATAGGAGCGCGCTCGGCGATTTGGTCGAGTGTGCCCTTGTTGAAGAGCATCATCGTTATTGATGAACATGATGATGCGTTGCAAGAAGAGCGTTCACCCTCTTGGCATGCGCGAGACATTGCGATGGAGCGTGCCAAGAAGCTTGGAATCGCTTGTTTGTTGGTTTCCCCTGTTCCAAGCCTTCGAGCACTGCATGGTGCTTCTCGAGCTGTTGCGAGTCTTGATCCTGTGACAGAGGCAAGTCATTGGCCACAGATTCGTTTAGTTGACCGTCGTCTCGATGAACGTTGGTCGTCTTCAATGTTGTCGTCAGATTTGATTGAACAATTGAGAGATCATTCGAGGCGCATTGTGTGCGTGCTCAATGTGAAGGGGCGAGCAAGATTGCTTGCGTGCGGCAGTTGCCGCGAACTTGTGAGATGTGACGTCTGTGAGGCTGCGATGACGATGTCGGCCACCAAACAACTCGAATGCCCACGGTGTGAGCACTCGCGGCCCGCAATTTGTGTCAAATGTGGCTCAGGAAAACTGGCAGTCATCAAAGCGGGTGTGTCTCGTCTGCGCGAAGAATTGGCCGCCGCCTCTGGAAGGCGTGTCGAAGATGTAGTGGAGGTTTCGGGTGGCGATGCTGTCGACAAAAGCACAAAAGGCAAAAATGTTGATGTTGTCGATCAGACCAAAATGCTGTTTGTTGGCACGGAAGCGGCTCTACATCGTGTGCGCGATGTGGACACAGTCGTATTTCTCGACATTGATCAGGAGATCTCAGCGCCTCGATATAGGGCAGCCGAAATAACACTTACATTGATTGTGCATGCCGCGAGGTTGGTAGCACGAAAATCAAGTGCGTCAAGTAAAAGTGACGGTCTTGTGATGATTCAATCGATGTTGGCGGATCACGCATTGCTTCGTGGGCTCGCTGCACACGACCTTGGCGAGTTTGTAGATGAAGAAATGACGAGACGAAAGTTGATGCAGTTGCCTCCGTATGGCGCTTTAGCCCAAGTGAGCGGAACGGGTGTTGATCAACTTGCTGACATATTGCGGAGCAACGTGTTGCTGCAGGTATCAGCAACCAATAAAGAATCTGTGTTGGTCAAGTCAAATGATTGGGAAACTCTTGCGTCTTCGATTTCGGATGCACTCGTTGCTTCATCCTCGCGCGGAAAGAAAACTCTGCGGACTAAGACGCAGATTGATCCGCCCCGCGCATAGGGCGCACGCGTAAAACTCGGAACCCTTGTTTGCTGACGAGACGATCAACTTGGTAGTTGATTGATGTCAGCCAAACGGCAAGCGAGTCGGAACCCAAATTTCTGTTCACGACCAGCCATGCCTCACCGGTGTCGGTGAGTTTCGACAACCACAGTTGCAGTAGCGCATGCAATTCTGTCTTTCCGATACGGATGGGAGGGTTCGACCAAATCAGATCAAAGCGCAAATCCGAGGAAACCGATGTCGGGAGGAGGGTAGTGATGTTTCGCAAATTGTTGAGCTTGGCATTTGATGCGGTTAGCGCAATAGCACGCTCGTTGACATCGACTGCGTAAACAGTTGCTTTCGGCGCACGTGTTGCAAGTGTGAGTGCAATTGCGCCCGAGCCGCAGCCGAGGTCGAGGAAGTTGCCTCTCATAGGAGGTCGCGCAGCAGCATCAATCAGCACCATGGTGCCTGCATCGATTCCTTTGCGAGCGAAGACGCCACTGTCTAACACCACCTGCAATGTTTCGGAATCCACTTGCAGCTTCGCAGTTTTTTGTTTGCTCGTGCCCGCAGTTGACTGCGTTCGTGGATGATTGGTGAAGTACTGCTCGTCGCTCATAAGCCTCGCTAGCCTTACACCATATGGCACAGACCACTCCAACGGGCGCACCACACGGTGGCTTTACGATTCGAACCTACGGTGACCCCGTGCTTAAGAGCATGGCGGCCGAAGTGACGAATGTTGACGGCAAGATCGCAACTCTGTGCGAGCAGATGTTTGAAATGATGTACGAGGCTCCTGGCCTTGGTTTGGCTGCACCACAGATCGGTGTTCAGAAGCAGATTTTTGTTTACGACGTAGACGACGACCCGCAGATAATTCTGAACCCAACGATTGTCGAGTCATCTGGCGAGTGGGTGTACGACGAGGGTTGCCTTTCGATACCTGGACTGTATGTAGAGATGTTGCGCCCAAAGCAGGTGCTTGTTCGCGGACTGTCGATCGACGGTGAAGAGATTCAAATTGAGGCTGACGAGTTATTGGCGCGCTTATTTCAACACGAGATTGATCACCTCAATGGAGTGCTGATGTTTGACCGCATGACACCTGATCAGCGCAAACTTGCATTGGCGGAATACCGACGGCAAGAAGAGCAACCGAAAACAAGCGAACCGGTGCATCTGCGATTGACGTGAAATCCATTGCAGCGTTGCCAAAGGTGCGAACTGAGCGGGTCATCTTTTTTGGTACTCCCGAGATTGCGGTTGGTCCGCTGCGAGCACTCGTTGCAGCTGGTTTTGTCGTGGATCTTGTTGTTACGGGTGTCGATAAACGAAGGGGTCGTGGTTCACAAACTTCACCCAGCCCTGTTAAACAGGCGGCGCTTGAACTTCACCTTCCTGTGACGCACGAAGTTGCAGATGCGATTGCGCTCGTGACTACTAGTGACGCAAGTTTTGCTGGTAGCTATGTCGGTGTTGTCGTTGCGTATGGCCACATTATTTCCGCTGAAGCATTGCAAGTGCTGCCGATGATCAACATACACTATTCCTTGCTGCCGAGGTGGCGCGGCGCGGCACCCGTAGAACGAGCACTCCTTGCTGGTGACGAACAAACAGGTGTGTGCATCATGCAGGTGGTCGAGCAATTGGACGCCGGGGATATTCTGTCGTCGGCGACCACACAGATTTCGCAAACCGACACGACGACTACGTTGCGTACACGCCTTGGAGAGATTGCAAATCCGTTGCTGATTGACGTGTTGTCCAACGGAGTGTCAACGACTCAGCCACAGACTGGCGATGTAGTGGTGGCGGCAAAGATCACGCATGCTGATCTTGAAATCGATTGGTCAAAGCCCGCGACAGTTATTGATAGGCAAGTGCGCGTAGGCGGTGCATTTACCTTTTTGCACGAGAAGAGATTCAAAATTCATTCGCTCAAAGTTTCGACCGAGATATTTATCGCGAAACCTGGCAACATGGTTGTTGTGAACGATCGAGTATTAGTTGCATGTGGTCAGGGGGTTGTTGAACTGGTCGAGGTTCAACCAGAAGGCAAACCGCGCATCAGTGCTCAAGATTGGAAGAAGGGTGCGCGGTTGGATGCGCAGAGTCGTCTCGGATCATGAACGGTGTAGTTACAAGTTTCAACAGCCACAGAGGTCTCGGATATATCGCAGTAGGCGATACCCAATACTTATTTCACTGTGCCGAAATTGTCGATTTGACTCGTGAGATTGAGGTTGGCGCTCGGGTGAGCTTTGTGGAGGCACATCGATTTGGCAATCTCGAGGCTTCCGAAATCGTCAAGCTGTAGGTGGTGCTACGGCTCCTTTGATTTGCACGAATGCCAATCGAATATTGCCCAACGCGTCGTTGAGTGTTGCGTGCTCGTCACCAAGACGTGGCCCCAGTCCTTCTACGAGGCAGGCGACAGCGTCGATTGCCAGTGCAGCCTCAACTAAGTGAGGTGGCTCGGCAGACAGATGGATGGCGGCTAATTCATAAAGACCCATGATGTGGTTGACCACAACCACTTCTGCTGGGGCCTCACCTAAGCGGTTGCGGGCATCAGCAAGGGCATCGGCAGCGTCTTCAAGTTGGTCGGTATTCGGATCGGTGGGGAGTTGACTCATGTGCGATACGCTAATAGCCCAAGTGGGGAACTTAGTTCCTCCACCTGACCACAAGATTTCAGCACAAATATCGTCTTCAGGGACGTGAACCGAGGCTGGCAAGTGCGTTTGGGTCGGCAGTGCTGGTGAGGCTTTGTGCCCAGCGCTTCGACTTCTGCGCGCCTTCCAACTTGGTGAACATCCCAAGAGACGTCATCAACTACAGGAGGCCACACCGCTTGCATAAAAGAGTCCAGCCATAGCACCGCCAATTAACGAACCACGGTACAACGAAAGAATTCGCGCCCGCGAAGTTCGCCTCGTTGATGCTGATGGTTCACAAGTTGGAGTCGTATCAATTGTCGAAGCACTCGAAAGAGCAGCCAAGGCAGAA
>JBIKID010000117.1:0-3337 GCA_044361815.1 Ilumatobacteraceae bacterium
CATTGCATTTCTGCTGATGGGTCGCGCCCATGCGCAACTGCTCGCGCTCATGCACGAGTCAGTGCACCGACTTTTGTTTCGTAATCGCAAACTCAATGACTTTGCAGGGCGTTGGTTGCTCGGGTATCTGTCATTTGTAAATACCGACGGCTACCGATACGTGCACATGGCGCATCATCGCGAAGAGTTTGGGCCTAACGAACCAGATATTCCGTTGTATGCCAACTATCCCATCACCCGCGCAAGTTTTTGGCGCAAGATGCGTCGCGATGGGCTTGGTCGCACAGGTTTTCGAATGTTGCGCGGACAGTTCATGTCGATATTCAAAACTGAACCGCAACAACCCAACACTCAGCGCAAGATATTTACTCTGCACGCTGTGCTGCTGATGCTTTCTGTGATCTTTGTAAACCCTTGGGTGTACGTGATGCTGTGGCTGCTGCCCTACATCACGGTGTGGCGCGTAATGAACAGACTGCGATCGATTGCCGAGCATGGCGGCCTGCGTGCCGACTCAGACCGCAGAGTCACCACGCACTCAGTCAAACAACACCTGTTCTCAAGTTTCTTTTTTGTGCCGTTCAATCTCGGTTGGCACATCGCACACCACACCGATTCGGGCATTCCATTTCGCTCATTGCCCAAATATCACCGCCAACTTCGAGCATCCGGTTTTGTCACAGATGCCTACGAATACAGCAGTTACTTGGCTATTTGGCGAGCCCTCCGCTCGCGGCAAGAAGCCATTGCTAGTGCGAAATAATTAACACTACGCAGGTAGTGCTAATCCCTAAAACGCCAGAATACAATGATCCCGTGACCGAATTGTTCAGAGTTGACGATCTGCATGCCAAGCCAATTGAAGGCGACACCGAGATCTTGCGCGGTCTTTCGCTGACGGTCAATGAAGGCGAAGTTCACGCGATCATGGGGCCAAATGGCTCCGGCAAATCCACTCTCGCAAATACACTTCTCGCCTCCCCCGAATACCAAGTTGTTTCTGGTCGCGTGTTTTACAAAGGTGACGACATCAGTCAATGGCCCACCGATGCTCGCGCCAAGGCAGGCATCTTTTTAGGTTTTCAATATCCACAAGAGATTGCTGGCGTTTCCGTTATTCAGTTCTTGCGTCAGGCACTCTCCGCTCGTAAAGGTATCGACTTGTCGGTTCTCGAACTACGACTTTCTGCCATGTCCTGGATGAAACGTTTGGGAATGGATTCGACGTTCGTCGATCGCTACCTCAACGAAGGTTTTTCGGGTGGCGAAAAAAAGCGCAACGAGATCATGCAAATGGCAATTCTTGAGCCCGAGCTTGCAATCTTGGATGAGACCGATTCCGGCCTCGACATTGATGCACTGCGCATTGTCGCGCAAGGTATTCGTGAAGTACGCAAAGAACGACCAAAGATGGGCATCGTGCTGATCACGCACTACCAACGATTGCTCGACGAGTTGCAGCCAGACTTCGTACACATTTTGATCGATGGTCGCATCGTCAAATCGGGTGGCATGGAAATCGCAGAAGAGCTCGAAAAATCTGGCTACGAGTCGTACAAAGAATAAGTACCGACCATGACGTTTGATGTAGCCACAATTCGCAAAGATTTTCCTGTCTTGCATCGACTCGTCAATGACAAACCGCTCGTCTATCTCGATAGCGCCAACACGTCGCAAAAACCACAAGTAGTCATTGATGCTCTCTCCAACTTCATGGAGACCGGTTATGCACCAATTAATCGCAGCGCATACCAATTGGCCGCTGAAGCGACCGATGCATTTGAGGCAACCCGCAGCGCACTTGCCACATTCATCAATGCGCCGAAGGCCAACGAAGTTGTCTTCACTAAAAATGCCACCGAAGCCCTCAACCTGGTCATCATGTCGTGGGGACGAGCCAATCTCAAGGCTGGCGATGCGGTGTTGCTCACCCACATGGAGCACCATGCAAATATTGTTCCCTGGCACATGCTCGTCGCAGAGCGCGGCATTCAATTGCGTTGGGTGCCGCTCACATCTGACGGCCAACTAGACCTCACCAACCTCGACGAGTTACTCAAAGACGTAAAAGCCTTCTCCTTCACTTCGATGTCAAACGTGCTCGGCACCATCAATCCCGTGCAGCGCTTGTGCGTTGCTGCTCACAAAGCAGGCGCAATCGCAATCGTCGACGCATGCCAGTCAGTGCCGCATCAGCCAACTGACGTGCAGGCTTGGGGCGCAGACTTTGCAGTCTTTAGTTCGCACAAAATGTGTGGTCCATCAGGTGTTGGCGTGCTGTGGGGCCGCGAATCGCTTCTTGAAGCGATGCCTCCGTATTTGGGTGGTGGCAACATGATCGCCGATGTGCGCCTCGATGGATTTACAACGGCAGAAGTGCCAGCCAAATTTGAAGCGGGCACTCCTGCAATCGCCGAGATCGTCGCCCTCAAGTCGGCAGTCAAATATTTAACAGATCTAGGCATGAACAACATTCGTCAGCACGAAATCGAACTGAGCACATACGTGCTCAATACGCTGACTTCTCGTTTTGGCGATGACATCACAATTCATGGCCCAACCAACCCAGAGCTTCGTGGTGCCACATTTTCGTTTGCCTTTCGCGGCATTCACCCGCACGATCTCAGCCAGGTTCTCGATCAAACCAACGTCTGTGTTCGCGCTGGACACCATTGCGCAAAACCACTGATGCGTCTGCTGGGTGCAAATGCCACTGTGCGTGCAAGTTTCTATCTGTACAACACCACTCAAGAAGCCGATGCGCTTGCCGATGCACTTGACAGCGCATCAGATATCTTTTAATCAGGCAGACGAGGGAGCACAATATGGCCGGGCTTGAGGATCTCTACAGAGAAATCATTCTTGACCACTACCGCACGCCCCGTAATCGTGGCGAACTCGAAGCCCCAGCCGTAAGCGCCGAGGGGCATAACCCATTGTGTGGCGATGAGATTCGAATTTTCATTGACGTCAAAGATGGTCTCGTAAGCGATGTTCGCTTTAACGGTTCTGGTTGCTCAATCAGTCAGAGTTCAGCGTCGATGATGACCACTGCAGTGAAGGGCAAGCCTGTCGATCAAGTTCGCGCAATTGTCAAGCGCTTCAAACAAATGATGACTATCGACGAAGACGAAAACTCGGCAATCGATGAATCAATCAACCTGGGTGATCTCGAAGCACTACAAGGTGTCGTCAAGTTTCCGGTACGCATCAAATGCGCAACACTCGGTTGGAATACTTTGCTCGACGCACTCGTCGAATCTGACAAATAGTTTCTAACTCACCAAGTTTGGAGCGGTCTTGCCGCCCAAAATTGCGAGAGCATTCGTCGCAGCCA
>JBIKID010000053.1:0-10961 GCA_044361815.1 Ilumatobacteraceae bacterium
CGTGGAACGGTTTGGGAGATTGGTTGTTGCTCGCGTTGGTGATTTCGGTCATGGCGCCACTTGGCGATCTCGCCGAGTCGATGTTTAAGCGCAACCTCAATATCAAAGACTTTGGCACTGTATTGCGTGGGCATGGGGGAGTTCTCGACCGTTTTGACAGTCTGTTGTTTGTCTTGCCGGCTGCCTACTACCTCACCCTCGTTATCCAACCCTGGGGCTGATTTACTTATTTCGCTGACAGACTGAACAGATGTCAGTCGTACGTGTTGCAATTGCTGGTTCAACCGGCTCGATTGGTACGCAGACGCTTGATGTCATATCCCGCAGCGGTGGAGAGTACGAAGTTGTCGGTCTTGGTGTCGGCAGTAATGCCGATGAAGTCATTGCACAAGCAAAGTTGCACAAACCCAAAATGGTTGCAGTGCACAGCGAAGAAGCCCGAAAGAAAGTTTCAATGGCACTTCCAGGTGTCGAGATAGTTGCTGATCTTGCGGAGTTGGCTCGAGATGCCGACGTCGTTGTTAACGGGGTGGTCGGTTTCGCGGGTTTGTCGGTGACGATGTCTACGCTGCAACAAGGGAAGCGACTTGCGTTAGCGAACAAAGAAAGTCTGATTGCCGCAGGCCCAATTGTGCAGCCACTGCGAAAGATCAAGGGCGCGGTAATTGTTCCTGTGGATAGTGAGCACTGTGCAATTCATCAATGTTTGCGTTCATCAATTGACGCACAGCGAGAAGTGCAGCGCTTGTTGTTAACTGCAAGCGGCGGTCCATTTCGTGGTCGCACGGCAGAGTCCCTGCAAGGTGTGACAGTTTCAGATGCACTCAAGCACCCAACCTGGTCGATGGGCCCAAAGATCACCGTCGATTCTTCAACTCTGATGAACAAGGGTTTGGAAGTTATTGAGGCCCATGAATTATTTGGGGTGAGTTTTGACAACATTGATGTTGTTGTGCATCCGCAATCGGTCGTGCATTCGATGGTCGAATTTACCGATGGAGCAGTCATCGCCCAGTTGTCTTTGCCCGATATGCGGCTGCCAATTGCGTATGCGCTTAATTTTCCCTCACGTGCAAACATCGCCTTTGGAGCAATTGATTGGGCGCAGTTGAATCGTCTCGACTTTGAGACACCTGATCGAGCCACATTTCGATGCTTGGACCTCGCATATGAGGCGGGTCGAATAGGTGGAACAGCACCCGCGTGGTTGAGCGCGGCCAACGAAATTGCCGTAGAAGCATTTTTGGATGGGCGAATATCGTGGTCAAAAATTGCTGCAGTAATTGAGCAGACAATGCAGCACCATGATGGTGTATCACCCAAAACTGTTGATGATATTTTGAACGCAGATGATTCTGCTCGAAGGTTTGCTGTATTGGAGTTAACAAAATGAGTTCGTTTTACAACAAGTTTCGCGATGAGATCGTTGCCGGTGGCGACACAACGGATCAACCAAAGCGCATCAACGAAAAACGCACGAGTGTCTTTGCCGGCGCAACGTTGCTGGCATTGTTTGTTTGGCTGGGCCTAACAAGCCCATGGACGTTTGTGTTTGTGGTGGGTTTGCTGATCTCCGTATTTCTGCACGAAATGGGTCATTTTGTTACTGCCCGTCGTTCGGGCATGAAGGTGACGCAGTTTTTTATGGGTTTCGGTCCGAGATTGTGGAGCACACAGCGCGGAGAAGTTGAGTACGGCATCAGGGCATTGCCGCTGGGTGCATTTGTTCGCATAGTTGGCATGAACAATTTGGACGAATGTGATCCAGCAGATGAACCACGCGCGTATCGAGCACAGTCATATCCGAAGCGAATGCTCGTGATCACCGCAGGTTCGTTAATGCACGGAGTAATTGCACTCGTTCTGTTTTTCGGTGTCTATGCAACTTCTGGTCGCTACACAGAGACTGGTGATGTGCTCGTTACATCTCCACCCGCTGCAAATTCTCCAGCACAACAGTCTGGTGTTGCGCTGGGTGATGTGATCCGCGAGATAGATGGAGTTGTCGTTTCCAGTCGTGACCAATTTATTGAACAAATAGTGTCGAAACAGCCAGGCCAAACCGTCCCTGTAATTGTTGATCGTGCAGGAGGACAAGTTTCCCTCAACGTAACTCTTGGCAATAATCCTGTAGATACTTCGATCGCTTATTTCGGTGTTGCAAGTTGGTCGCTCGATTATGTTCGTGTTAATCCAATTTCGGCGATCGGGTATGCGTCCAAAGATCTAGTCGTTACTGCTGGTAGATCTGTCGCAGGAGTTTTTGTCGTACTCAATCCGGTCAACATCATCAATAGCGTGCTTGACGATAAAGCTGACCCCGCAACACGCCCTGGCACGGTGGTAGGTGCGAGTCAACTTGGAGGAGAGATCGGTCGTCAAGATGGACTGAAAGGTGTGCTGCTGCTGCTCGCGAGTGTCAACATCTTTGTTGGAGTTTTCAATTTGTTTCCGTTGTTGCCTTTTGACGGAGGCCATGCTGCGATTGCGACATATGAACGCTTCCGCTCACGACGCAATAAGGCTTATCGTGCCGATGTTGGCAAGATGGTGCCAGTTGCCACGATGGTTGTGGGGTTGCTCGCGGTTCTATTGATCGCTGGCTTATATCTTGACCTCACTCAACCAATTGGCTGAAGTTCGCAGCCAATAAAACGTTGTAAAGCTTCGCAGTGCTGACAAACTGGTATTTATGAGTGCATTTACAAGACGCGAGACGCATCAAATTTCTGTCGGCAAAGTAGCCGTCGGCGGCAACGCTCCGATCAGCATTCAATCAATGACTATTACTAAGACTGCTGACGTCGAGGGTACGTTGCAGCAAATTTATGCACTTGCTGCAGCCGGCTGCGACATCGTCCGCTGCACGTGCAATGAGCCAGAAGCTGCTGAAGGTCTTGCACAAATAGTTCCGCGTTCGCCGGTGCCGATCATCGCCGACATCCACCATCAATACAAAATGGCGCTTGCTGCGATGGAAGCTGGAGTGCATGGCTTGCGACTCAATCCAGGAAATATTCGAAAGCCAGAGCACATCAAGGCTGTTGCATCAGAGGCACGTGATCGCAAGGTACCAATTCGTATTGGTGTCAATGGTGGTTCTCTTGACCCTGCGCTGTACGAAAAATATGGGGGATTGACCGCAGAAGCAATGGTTGAGTCGGCTCTTCAAGAGATCGCGTATTTCGAAGAAGTGGGTTTTGATTTGATCAAGATTTCAGTCAAGGCCTCCAACGTTCCACTCATGATTGATGCCTATCGACAGCTCAGCGAAGTAACACGACATCCATTACACCTCGGAGTCACTGAGGCCGGTCCATTGCCCGGTGGATTGATCAAAGCAACAGCCGGAATCTCGACATTGCTCATGGAGGGAATTGGCGACACCATTCGTTACAGCCTCACAGCCGACCCAGTGGAAGAAGCGCGGGCGGGTAGACAGTTACTCGAGTCGCTCGGGTTGCGCGAGCGCAAGAATGTTGATCTCATCGCTTGCCCTAGTTGCGGTAGAGCAGAGATCGATGTGATCGATGTGGCTAATCGCGCTCAAGCAGCATTTGCCGATAAAAAGATTCCGTTGCAGATTGCAGTGATGGGCTGTGTCGTTAATGGTCCGGGTGAAGCTCGTGAAGCAGACCTGGGAATCGCGGCAGGCAATAAGCGTGGACACTTATTCGTCAAGGGCCGCAACGTGGCGGTAGTTCCAGAATCGGAAATGGTGGAGGCTCTTATTGACTGGGCTACATACATTCACGAGCATGGTGTAGAGGCTGCTGTCGCGCGTGTTGACACCGCACTTGCCGAACGCGAAGCCACGAAAGATCGCAACATGTTGCTGAAAGAGCACGGCGATGATGTCAATCATGCTGACGAAAAGATTGTAGAGATTCGCAAAAAAGTTGCTGGCAACTAGCCAGCAATAGTTGTTGTTGTTGGCAAAACCACATTCCACAGATTTTGTGCGAGTTCAATATAAAGAGTTGCGCGTGCTCGATACCCACTAGGGCGTAGGTGTAGTTTGTCAAAGGCAAACCATTTTGGGTTCATAGAAATCATTGTGTGCCAATCAACGACTGAGACTTTTGGGTAGTCGAGCGCAACTCGACTGAGCACATTATTAAAAACTGTGGATGCACGAACGTAGTACTGGCTGTCTATGCGTAACACGTTGACCCAAACAACTGGGACATCGCCGATTAGCGTGAGTAGTTCACGAATTCGAGATTCGTAGTATCGCACTTTGATTGAACCTTGCAAGTCGTTACTTCCAAGTGCCACGATGACCGCTGAGGGTCTCACTTTTGCTTTTAGGTACTTGGCATAAGTCTTTACGCCGTTGTGCAGTGTGTTGGCCGGACCACTGATATTGCGGGAAAAACTTGCATCCACGATCACTTTGTCAAAAGTATTGAGAGCCTGCAGTTTTGGTGTTACGTTTCCAAAATCTTTGTAGTTGGCGCCCCAAGTAATGCTGTCACCAAGTATGAGCAACGTGTGTGTGGGTGTGGCGGCGCGTGCATTACCAACACAGATGCATGAAATCAGCGTGGCGATGACAATGGTGAGAGCTCTGCGTGGCCGCAGTTTCAATGCGTTCCCCACGTACGAAACACAGTTGCGGTTCCGGTGAGTTGCACCGATTCGTTGTTTCGTAACACACATGCTTGACCCCGATGGATCGTGGTTGCGTCTCCTGCAGTACACACCAAGATTTCTGCCTGGTGTGTCGACTTGATTGTGACTTCTCCGGTTATCTCAATGCGCTCAACACCAAATCGTGATGTAGAGACAGGATAAGTAAAGCGACCGTGAGCTACTTCGTGTGCTTCTACGACAGGAGAAGGAATTGCCTCAAGATGGGCGACAGCTAAAAATTCGTCCACGCTGACGTACTTTTTTGTGAAGGCTGCACGCACAACATTGTCCGACGACGACATCACTTCAACACCTGAACCGCTGAGGTACGCATGCGCATTGCCAGCGCCAAGAAAAAGCGCCTGACCGGGGGAGAGCCGCACATGATGCATCAACAAAGCAACGAGCACGCCGCCGTTTCCTGGGTACATGCTCGCCAACCGGCCAGCCCATGCAGGCATTTGCTCGGGGAGTTGGTGTGGCCCAGTGGTCAATGCCCAGCGCACACATTCGGCGAGTCCATCATTCTCAAGGTGCTCGGCGAGTTGCGTCCAGCCAAATCGTTTGCACAACTCGAGTGATTCTTCTATTGGTCTAAATCCACAAATTGCATCAAAGGAAGTGAGGGCTATGAGAAGTTCGGGTTTCGCTGAGGAGTCGCGGTAGATGCGTTGTGGAGCATCAAGTGAAATTCCGATCTCATTTTCTTGCTGAAAGCCGCTGGCTGCTTGTTCGTCGGTGGGATGAGTCTGCAGTGACAATGGCTTATTGGCAGAAATGATCTTGACGAGAAATGAAAGATCTCCAGCCAATTGCACCAGCGGTTGGCTTCCAGTTGCGCTTTTTACGAGTGATGGACCACCTCGATGTGTGCCAAACCAGAGTTCGGCCCATGGCCGTGCGTCGGCTTCAGTCGAAAGGAATTCTGGAATGAACTGTTGATCGCCCCAGTCGTAGTGCTGGACAACGCCTCGCAGTAAGTGCATCGCTATCTCGTTGCGCAGGCACTTTTTACGTGTGCCGCCGCATCTGCGATTGCTATTTCAGAGGCATTTCCTGTCAAGCGGTCACGGACTTCGACAACACCATTGGCTGCCCCTCTGCCCACTACAACAATGATTGGATTGCCAATCAGTTCGGCATCTTTAAACTTCACGCCAGGAGAAACTCCTACACGATCATCGAGCAGCACGCGAATTCCTGATGAATCAAGAGTGTGTGCAAGGTCGTTTGCGGTTTTGGTGATGAGTTCATCTTCTTTGCCTGCCATCACGATGTGCACATTAAACGGTGCAATAGCGTGCGGCCAACGAAGGCCAATGTCGTCACACGTTGCTTCGGCTATTGCTGCAACTGCACGCGAAACACCAATGCCATACGAACCCATTGTGACGGTTTGGGCTTTGCCATTTTTGTCGAGCACGCTCAACCCCAAGACTTCTGCATATTTGCGACCCAATTGAAAGACATGGCCAATTTCTATGCCTCGTTTGATGATGAGAGCAGAAGCGCACGATGGGCAAGTGTCGTCATCACGTACTTCAGCAACATCAAGTACACCGTCTGCAGTGAAGTCTCTTCCGTGAACGAGGTGTGCAACGTGCTTGCCAGCAGCATTTGCTCCAGTAATCCATTCGCTGCCTTCGGCGATGCGCGGGTCGAGCAAATAGCGCACACCAGTGGAATGTGCAAGGCCCAATGCGTTTGGTCCGATGTAGCCCTTAACGAGTTTTGGATTTGTTGCAAAGTGTGTGTCATCGAATGGCACCACTTCTGCTGGTGACACTTGTGCTTCAAGTCGTTTCATGTCTACTTCGCGATCGCCAGGTACGCCGATGGCGAGTGCTTCAATGCGTCCATCGGGGTGCCTCAAGTTGACAACAACATTTTTGAGTGTGTCAGCTGCAGTCCACTGTCGGTCTGCTCGTTGCAAGTCGGCACGTGCGTTGAATAAATCGACGAGCGTTTGGATCGTTGGAGTTGCTGGGGTGTCAAACACTTGCGCAGGAGGTGTATTGGTGGCATTGATAGGTGTTGGGGCTCCGACTCGCACTGCTTCGGTGTTGGCCGAGTAATCACACTTTGTACATTGCACGAAGGTGTCTTCGCCGATCTCACATGGAAACAAAAACTCTTCGGACTTTGATCCACCCATAGCACCTGACATTGCAGACACAATTGCAAATGGCAAACCGAGTCGTTCGAATATACGAACGTAAGCATTGCGGTGAGCGTCGTAGCTCTGTTGCAATCCTTCATCGTCGATATCAAAACTGTATGAATCCTTCATCGAGAATTCGCGTCCGCGCAAGAGGCCGCCACGAGGGCGTGCTTCATCGCGAAACTTGGTCTGAATCTGATACAGCGAGAGTGGTAGGTCTTTGTAACTGGAATACAAATCTTTTACGAGCAGCGTAAACATTTCTTCGTGGGTTGGCCCAAGGAGGAAGTCGACCTTGCGTCGATCTTGAAGCCGAAACAAGTTGTCGCCATAGTCGGTCCATCTGCCGGTTGCCTCATATGGTTCGCGGGGCAACATGGCAGGAAAATTCACCTCTTGTGCACCAATGTTGTCCATCTCTTGTCGAATGATCTCGGCGACATGTTGGTACACCCGCCAGCCGAGCGGAAGCCATGTGTAACCACCAGGTGCTGCACGGCGAATATATCCAGCCCGCACAAGCAGCCGATGGCTTGGAACCTCGGCGTCAACGGGGTTATCGCGCAATGTGCGTACAAACAGGGTGGACATTTTGTTGATCACGCGCGGTTGCTTCGTTTCGTTCAGGGTTGGATTTTCGGCTTACTGATAACTGAATTTACTCGGTACTTACCCTGCAATTATCGTCTAAATGCCTTTGGCCTGTTGGGTGAGCCGTGACGAACCTTAGTTCGCGGGGATATAATGAAGATGTCCTTTACAGTTCGTCGAGCTAAAGGCGTGGGTTTCGACCCACGCCTTTTGTTTATTACAGGGACTTGTTTTTGAGGTGTCAAACCCCCAAAACAAGCCAAAATTTTGCCAGAAGTAGCCAAGAGATAGTCCAGAAGGGAGAGAAAAACATGTCAGTAGCACGTGGAAGCACCAAGTCGAACCCTGTCGTTGATCGTGTCTCTGCGCTCATTCTCCCTATCGTGACCGACCTTGGTCTTGAGTTGTACGACGTCGAATACCAGGGCGGAATCTTGCGCGTTGTTATCGACACCCCAACGGGTGGCCCATCGGGCGTCAACATGGAGTCGATCGCACTGATCACCCGCCTTATCTCTCGTGAGTTCGACCATAGTGACCCCGTGCCTGGTCATTACACGCTCGAAGTGACGAGCCCAGGTCTCGAGCGCGCACTTCGCCTTCCACGACATTTCATTCGTGAAGTCGGAAAAGTTGTTGCTATTCGCTTGACTGCTGCCGTTAATGGCGTGCGTCGCGCTCAAGGTGTGTTGTTGTCGGCTGACGATAACAACATTGTCGTTCGACTGAACGATAAATCAACAACTGAGATGACGATCGGATACGACATGATCGATCGCGCTCGCACAGTGTTTGAATGGGGCCCAACTCCAAAGTCGGGTGCAACAAAAGTGAATACCAAGACGCAATCGGAGGTCAACGAATCATGAGCAATCTCGATATGACAGAAGCAATCCGCATGTTGGCAGGGGATCGCGGTATTTCCGTCGATTCTCTTTTGCAGGTGCTCGTTGAAGCACTAGCGACTGCGTACAAAAAGCGTCAGGGAGCAGCCGAAGAAGTAATCGTCGGTATCAACCCAGAAAACATGGACATCACATTCACCGCATACGACGTGGATGACGACGGCAACTGGATCAATGAGCGCGATGACACGCCAAAGAAAGACGAGCTCGGCCGTATTGCTGCACAAACTTTCCGTCAGGTGATGAGCCAGCGCATTCGCGAAGTAGAACGCGATCGCAAGTTTGAGGAGTACGCAAACCGCGAAGGCGACATTGTCTCAGGCATCGTTCAAAAGACCGATACCAAATACACATTGCTCGACCTTGGCCGCGTAGAAGCGCTGTTGCCGCAAGCCGAGCAAGTACAGGGCGAAGTGCGCGAGCCAAACGCTCGACTCAAGGCCTACATCGTCGAAGTTCGCAAGACTCCAAAGGGCCCACAGATCGTTGTGAGCCGTACGCACCCTGGTCTTATCAAGCGTTTGTTCGAGCTTGAAGTGCCAGAAATTGCTGATGGTGTTGTTGAAATCAAGGCTTGCTCACGCGAACCGGGACAACGCACCAAGATTGCAGTCTGGTCAAATGATCACAACGTCGACCCAGTAGGCGCCTGCGTAGGTGCACGCGGTGGTCGTGTGCGTATGGTCGTTACCGAGTTGCGTGGCGAAAAAGTTGACATCATTCCGTTCAGCGAGGATGTCCGCGACTTCATTGCTAAAGCAATGTCACCAGCGAAAGTAACTGATGTTCGTTTGAGCAGCGATGGCACGCAAGCTGATGTCATCGTTCCCGACTTCCAACTTTCGTTGGCAATCGGCAAGATGGGCGTGAACGCAAACCTTGCAGCACGGCTCACTGGAGTGCGTCTCGACATTAAGAGCGAGACACAAGCCGCTGACGAAACATCTGGCTACACAGCAGTAGTTACTGAAGATGCACCTGCAGCCGACTACGCCGAAGGCGAGTGGGTCACTAATGCAGAGAGTGGCGCAATGGAATGGCATGCAGCAGATGGTTCTGTTGTGAGTCAGGAACAATGGGCACAAAACACAGGTGGTTCAATTTCTGACGCCGCAACAAATGGTGAGGGGAAATAACACTTGGCCAAGATCTTGCGCGTTCATGAGCTTGCTAAAGAGCTCGGCATGTCCAATCAAGAGACCCTTGATTTGTGCGGCAAGATGGGCATCGGTGTAAAAACACAATCCTCAACGATTATTGAGCAGCAGGCCGATCGTGTGCGCACGAAGGCTCAGCGCGAAGGTCTTGTGCGAGATGTGCAGCCAGAAGAACCAAAGCCAGTAAAAAAGGCTGTGAAGAAGGCCGCTGCAAAAAAATCTGATGACGGAACAGAAGAAAAGGCGCCAGTCAAAAAGGCTGCTGCTAAAAAAGCTGTCGCAAAGAAAGCCGTTGCCAAAAAAGCTGTAGCGAAAAAGACTGCTACTGACAAAACTTCAGCCGATACCGACGAGTCGACAACGACGACACCGGCAGCAGAAGTGGTGTCGGCACCAAAAGCTCCAGTTGCACATGCTCCAGTTATTTCATCTGCGCGGCCAATTCAATCTGCTGCACCAGTTGCACGCGCAGTAACTGCTCCCGCACCTGCGCCGGCTCCCGTACCTGCTCCTGCTCAAGTTGATGCGGCTCCTGTCGCACCTGCTGCGCCAACCGAGTCGGCACCTGTTTCACAGCCAGCACCAGCAGCGCCAAGTGCGCCGGTTGCTCGCACAGCTCCAAGCGGTCGTCCAATTCCTCCACCGCCAGGCAGCAGTCGTCCAATTCCACCTCCGCCGGGTGGCGCACGCCGTCCAGGAGACACCGGACCGCGACCTCCACTCACTCGTCCAATCGGACCTTCAACAGGTCGACCAGGTGGTGGTGCAGGTGCGCGCACTGGTCGTCTCTCTGGCACCGCGCTCGGTCGCGGACCAGTCGGGACAGGTGGACCAATGCGTCCTTCAGCTCCAGGTGGCGCTCGTCCAGGTGGTCCAGGCGCTCGTCCAAGTGGCCCAGGTGGTCGTCCTCCATTCGGTGGTGGCGCTCGTCCGGGTGGTCCAGGTGCTGGTGCAGGAGCACGTCCAGGTGGTCCAGGCGCTGGTGGCCCTGGTCGTCCAGGTGGTGGTCGTCCTGGTGGTCCAGGTGGTGGACAACGCCGTGCTCCTAAAAAGAAATCACGCGCTCGTCGTCGTCAAGACTTCGATGAAATGTTGCCGCAAACTCCAACGAGTTACACAGCAAGTCATGCAGCAGTTCCTGAGGGCATCATCATCATCGAGCGTGGTTCGTCTGCGCAAGAGTTTGCTCCAAAGTTAAATCGTACGTCTGCTGACGTAGTTCGTTTCTTGCTCGAGCATGGCGAAATGGTTACTGCAACCATGACACTTGCCGATGAGCAAATGGAATTGTTCGCACTTGAAGTGAGCGCTGAAATCTTGCTTGTTGATCCAGGTCAACAAGAAGAGATGGAATTGCAAGCCATGTTCGACGACTCTGATGACGATGATGAAGCATTGCAACAGCCTCGTTCGCCGATCATCACAGTGATGGGTCACGTTGACCACGGTAAAACTACGTTGCTCGACCGCATCCGCTCAACGAGCGTGGTCAGTGGTGAAGCAGGTGGAATC